>DASSMN010000054.1:0-6149 GCA_035688885.1 Gemmatimonadales bacterium | reverse complement strand
AACCTCGCGCGGCACGGTGGCGGCGGCGAGCTGCTGCTGCGGTCGCTTACCGAGCCCGCGGCGCTCGAGATCGTGGCGATCGACCGCGGGCCCGGCATGGCCAGCGTCGAGCAGGCGCTCCGCGACGGCTATTCGACCGGCGGCACCAACGGCGTCGGGCTCGGCGCGGTGCAGCGGGTGGCCGACCGGTGCGAGATCTTCTCGGCCCACGGGGCCGGGACGGCCGTGCTCGCCAGGCTTCGGCTCACCGGCGCCGCGCGGTCGGGCAACGTCAGGGTGGCCGGGGTGTCGGTGCCCAAGCCCGGCGAGTCGGTCTGCGGCGACGCCTGGTCGTCGCACGCCGACCGGCACGGCTGGTCGGTCCTGGTCGCCGACGGCCTGGGACACGGGCCCGACGCGGCCACGGCGGCGGCGGAGGCGGTTCGTATCTTTCAGGCGCACGCCACCGACCCGGCGGCCGACATCATCGCCGCGGCACATGCCGCCATGCGCCACACCCGGGGCGCGGCGGTGGCCATCGCCGAGGTCCGGCCCGCCGAGGACCGGCTCAGCTTCACCGGCGTGGGCAACATCGGCGGTACGCTCCTGACCTCGGGTGCACCCCGCAGCCTGGTGTCGCTCGCGGGCATCGTGGGGCACGAGTGCCGCAAGATCCAGACGTTCAGCTACCCGTGGCCGAAGGGATCGTCGTTGGTCCTGTACTCCGATGGACTGCAGACCCGATGGACGCTGGACCGCTACCCCGCGCTCCGGAGCCGCGACCCCGCCCTGCTGGCCGCCGTGCTGTACCGTGATTACGCGCGCGGCCGCGACGATGTGACCGTCGTCGCGAGCCGCGAAATCGAGCCCGGATGATTCCCTCGATTCTCACCACCGAGATCCGCACCGAGCAGGACGTGGTGCTGGCCCGCCAGCGGGCCCGGCAGATCGCGTCGCTGCTCGACTTCGACGGGCTGGAGGCCACCCGGCTCGCGACGGCGCTCTCGGAGATCGCCCGAAACGCGGTCCAGTACGGCGGCGGCGGCCGGGTGACCTTCGAGCTCACCCGCCATCCCCCCATGCTCCTGGTCCGGGTGAGCGACCGCGGGCCCGGCATCGCCCGGCTGCAGGACGTGCTCGACGGCCGCTACCGCTCGGCCACCGGCATGGGGCTGGGACTGGTCGGCGCTCGGCGCTTGTCCGATCACTTCGAGATCGATACCGGCCCGGATCGCGGCACCACGGTCCAGCTGGGGAAGGCCCTGCCGCCCGGCATGATGGTGTCGAGCGACATCGTCGCCCGGCTGAGCCGCGAGCTGGCCCAGGTCGCGCCGGCCGATCCGCTGGGCGAGATCCGGGCCCAGAACCAGGAGCTGCTCCAGGCCCTCCAGGAAGGGCGCGAGCGGCAGCAGGAGGTCGAGCGGCTCAACCAGGAGCTGGCGGAGACCAACCGCGGCGTGCTCGCGCTGTACGCCGAGCTCGACGAGAAGGCGGCCGACCTGGCGCGGGCGTCCGAGCTCAAGTCCCGCTTCCTGTCCAACATCAGCCACGAGCTGCGCACCCCGCTCAACGCCATCCTCAACATCTCCGGCCTGCTCATCGACCAGGCGGACGGGCCGCTCACCAGCGAGCAGGAGCGGCAGGTCCGCTTCGTCCGGAGCGCGGCGCTCACGCTGTCCGAGATGGTGAACGACCTGCTCGACCTGGCGCGCATCGAGGCCGGCCGGAGCGTGGTGCGGCCCACGGCCTTCAGCGTGGCCGATCTGTTCGCCGGGCTGCGCGGCATGTTCCGCGCGATCACGCCGACCGAACGGGTGGCCCTGGTGTTCGAGGAGCCGGCCGACCTGCCGGGCCTCACCACCGACGAGGGCAAGCTGTCGCAGATCCTCCGCAACCTGATCTCGAACGCGCTCAAGTTCACCGAGCAGGGCGAGGTCCGGGTGACGGCAACCGGCGAGCCGGACGGGCGGGTCACCTTCGTGGTCGCCGATACCGGCATCGGGATCGCCCCCGAAGATCAGGAGCGGATCTTCGAGGAGTTCTCCCAGCTCGAAAGCGCGCTGCAGCGGCGCGCCACCGGCGCCGGCCTGGGGCTTCCGCTCTCGCGCAAGCTGGCCGAGGTTCTGGGGGGAGAGCTGACGCTCTCGAGCACGCCGGGCGTGGGCTCGGTCTTCACGGTGAGCATTCCCGCCCGCTACATCGAGCCGCGGGCCTCCGACCCCGGTCTCCCCGTGATGGAGGCGGTGCAGCATGCCTGAGGTCCGCGAGACCATCCTGGTGGTGGATGACAACGAGGCGGAGCGCTACTACGTCTCGCGCGTGCTCAGCAAGGCCGGCTTCGCCGTGCGCGAGGCCGCCACCGGCTTCGAGGCGCTCACCCTCGCCGCGTCCGACGCCCCCTCCCTGATCACCCTGGACGTTCGGCTGCCCGATCTCAACGGCTTCGAGGTGTGCCGTCGGCTCAAGGGCAATCCCGCCACGCGGGACGTGCCGGTGCTCCACATCTCGGCCAGCTTCACCAGCCCCGAGAACAAGGCCGAAGGCCTGGAGGGCGGCGCCGACGGGTACCTGGCCCATCCGGTGGATGCCGGCGAGCTGGTGGCCACGGTGCGCTCGCTGCTGCGCGCCCGTCAGGCCGAGATCCAGGTCCGGGCCGCGGCGCGCGAGTGGACCACCACCTTCGACCTCATCGCCGATCCGGTGTGCCTCACCCGCGGCGACGAGCGGATCGTGCGCTGCAACGCGGCCTTCATGCAGCTGCTCGCCCGGCCCTATGGGGAGATCATCGGTCGGCGCCTGCGCGAGGTGATCCCGGCGCTCGCCTCGGTGAACGGCGACCCCGGCGCCGCCGGGACCCTCGTGATCGGCGACCGCCATTTCCGGGTCAGCGTCGACCTCGGGGACGACCCGCGCGGCTCGGCGACCCGCGCCTGGGTCCTGGCCGACGTCAGCGACCGGCAGCGGCACGAGGAAGCGCTCCAGCGAAGCCAGGACGAAGCGCGCGCCCGGTTGAGCGAGATCGAGGCGGTCTACGCCTCGGCGCCGGTCGGACTGTGCGTGCTCGACCTCGAGCTGCGATACGTGCGGGCCAACGAGCGCATAGCCGAAATGATCGGCCATCCGGTCGAGCGCCTGCTGGGGCGCACCGTGCGCGAGACCACGCCGGCCCTGGCCGACGACCTGGAGCCCAGGTTCCGGCAGCTGCTCGCCACCGGGGAGCCGGTGCGCGGGCTCGAGATCCGCGGCACCACCGACGCCCAGCCCGGGGTGGAGCGCGTATGGGTGGCGACCTGGCTCCCGCTCCGCGACGCCGATGGTCGCCTGACGGGCATCAATGTCGCGGCGGAAGAGGTGACCGAGACCCGCCGCCTGCAGGAGAAGCTGTTCGAGGCGCACCGGCTGGAGGCGGTCGGCCGGCTGGCGGGCGGCGTGGCGCACGAGACCAACAACCAGATGACGGTCGTGCTGGGCTGCGCCGGCTTCGTGCTCCGGCACCCGACCTTGCCCGCCGCCGTGCGCACCGACGTCGAGCAGATCCGTCAGGCCGCCGATCGGACCGCGCGGATCACGGCGCAGCTGCTGGCCTATGGCCGGCGGCAGCATCTTCAGCCCGAGATCGTGGACCTCGACTCGGTCGTCGAGCGCCTGCGTCCGTTCCTGGCGCGCGCCCTGGGCGACCGCTCCACCCTCCGGGTGATTTCAGGAACCCTGGGCCGACGGGTCAAGGCCGACGTGAGCCAAATCGAGCAGATGCTGCTCAACCTGACGCTCAACGCCCGGGATGCCATGCCCGAGGGCGGCGAGCTGACGCTGCGGACGGCGCTTGTCACGGTCCCGCCCGGAACGGTGCTGGCCTCACAGGATGACGAGATTCGCCCGGGCGACTACGTGAGTATCGTCGTGGCGGACACCGGGCACGGCATGACGCCGTCCACCCTGCGCCGCGCCTTCGAGCCCTTCTTCACCACCAAGGGCCCGGGCAAGGGCACCGGGCTCGGCCTTTCCATGGCGTACGGGCTGGTCAAGCAGAGCGGTGGGTACATCCGGGCGGAGAGCGAGCCGGCGCGGGGCACCAGCATCGAGGTGCTCCTGCCGCGCATCGAGCAGCCGGCGCCGCCGGTAGTCGAGCCCGCGCCCACGGCCTCGCCGGGATTCTCGGCCCACGTGCTGGTGGTCGAGGACGACCCGCTGGTTCGCAGCGTCGTCGCCCGCGAGCTCGCCAGCCAGGGCTACCGGGTCTCGGAAGCGACCGACGGTGAAGCGGCGCTCCAGCGCCTGGCCCATCCGGAGGAGCAGTTCGACCTGCTGATCACCGACCTCGCGATGCCCCGCATGGACGGCCGCGAGCTGGCCGAGCGCGCCGCTGAGACTCGGCCCGGTCTCCCGGTGCTGCTGATGTCGGGCCACCCCGACGAAGCCACGCGCCGGGTGCTGGTCGAGGCCGATCGCCTCTACCTGCAGAAGCCGTTCACCGCGGAGGAGCTGATGAGTCGCGTGGAGGAGATGCTAGGCCGGGTCGGATGAGCCCGCGCGGCGCGGCTGGGGCGACGGCTCGTGCGGCGCAGCGAAATCGGGCTCGTCGGGCGGGCGCATGAGCAGATCGAACGCCAGGAACAGGGTCTTCGAGAACGGAAAGAACACGATCGGGAACACCACCATGAGCACCACCGTGCTGATCTGGAAGATGTCCCACGGCGGATTGGGCCAGGTCTCCATCAGGAACCCCACCACCCACACGCTGAACGCGGTCTCCATCGCCATCAGGTTGAAGAAGTAGGCTCCCAGCCAGTAGCCGTCCTCCCCTCGCTCCAGACTCAGACCGCACACCGGACACACCGGCAGCAGGCGCGACCAGCTGGTGAAGATGGGTCCGCCGCCGCAGTGCGGGCAGCGCAGGCGCAGGGCGCGCAGGAACGGAGCTACCACAGCCTCACTGTAGTGACGCGGGAACCGCCGCGCGAGAGTGCCCGTCACCAAGCCACGCGTACGGGCTGCGGGCGGCCGCTCACATGCCGGCGCGGCGCGCCATCCATTCCGCGATGTCCTGAAGCACCTGATCGCCGCCCACATCGGCCAGCAGCGCGTGGTACGCCCGGGGATACTCGATGAGCGTGCGATCGGGCTGACCGGTTGCGCCGACGAACCGGCGGCTGCCGTCCGGCGGCACCATGCGGTCGGCCCCCCCATGAAGCAGCAGCAGGGGGACGGGAAATCCCCCGGCGCCGGCCTGTACCCGCTGGATCGTGGCCGTGACTTCAGTCGAAAGCCGGGCCGTTCCCTTGCGGTGGAACAGGGGATCGTGCAGGACGCGCTCGACGACCTCGGGATCGCGCGCGAGGCCGGAGAGATCCATGCCGGTATCGAGCGAAAACCGGGGCCACCAGCGTGAGAGCACCCGCCCCAGCGCCATCAATGGCCGAGGCACGCCCAGATCGCCCAGCGGCGTCGAGACGGCGATGACACCGCGCACCCCTTCGGGATGGAGCAGCGCATAGTCCAGCGCTACCAGGCCACCCAGGCTGTTGCCCAGCACAAATAGCGGAACGGTCGGATGCTCGGCGCGGATGCGGATCATGAGGCGTCGGAGATCTTCTCGCAGCTCGCTCCAGCTCTCGAGGTACGCACGCTGGCCGGGCGACCGTCCGTTGCCGCGCAGATCCGGCGCGAAGATCTCGATGCCGAGCGGAACGAACGCGTCGGGCAGCATGGGGTAGAGACCCGAGTGATCGCCCAGCCCGTGGAGGGCTACCAGCAGCGCGCGCGGTGCGCCGAACGGGCGGGCGTGGCGGCAGAACAGCCGCACCCGGCCCGCTCCCTCGAACCATTCCTCTCTGCTGTGCGACCAGCCATCGGCGGGCATGCCGGAAGCTAGCTCCGGAGTCTTGACAGCGACCTATGGCAGGCGCATCTATAGGAAGCCTTACCGAAGAAAACCCGAAGCCGAGGGTTCGACCCATGCCGCCGCTCCAGCTCCGCCCCACCCCCGCCCCCGCCCCCGGGTCGCCTGACGCCTTTCCTCCGGCCGCCGTGCGCGTGTGCCCCGAGTGCGCCGGTCCGCTAGTCCGGGCATCCGGCTGCGTCAGTTGTCGGCACTGCGGGTGGGCCCGCTGCGGATGACCGATCAGCTGAACCTGCTGCCGGCGGAGCGGCAGGCCCGAAGCCTCACGGTG
>DASSMN010000059.1:0-2815 GCA_035688885.1 Gemmatimonadales bacterium | reverse complement strand
GCTTCGGCAGGCATCGCAGGCATCCCGCTGGTAGCAGACCGTCAGGACGACGTCTTCCTCGGTCGGCGTCCTCTCCCCTCCTGATTGCCCAAGGATCGCTTCCAGCATGCGACGATCGAGCAGCGCCTCGGCGGCGCGCCGGAGCGCCCAGACGAAATCCTGATCGAGGCGGGCCATGACGCCGGCACATTCGTGCCAGTGGATCTCTCCCGCGGCAGGGTCATCCCGAGGCTCCGAGGCGACGAAGAGATCACGAGTCACCTGGGCCAGGCGGTCCTTGTCGTCCTGCGCCGCTCTCAGTTGTGGGAGTGCCCGGGAGACCACTCTGGCGTTGGCCGGCGATCTCCCCCGCAAGGTGTCGAGTGCCTTGGCGACGGTGTGTTGCCCCTCCGTCAGCAGGGTCGAGTGAAAGACCGACTTGAAGGATGGGTACATCCAGTTGTTGCAGGCCTTACACTTGCTCCGCGCGCGAGGCAGCCGGGGCAGCGCGGCGTGACAGGTGGGACAGTTCACTTCTTGCCGCGCCGCTTCGGAGCCTTGGGGGCTGCCTTCTTCACCTCGGCCGAGAGCTCCCGCGCCGCGTCGCCTAGCGCCGGCAGGTCCGGCTGGCGGTTGCTCAGCTTGCCGGTGCGCAGATCGGTGGTGAGGGCGCGGCACATCTCGGTGCCACGGTGGGTGCGGAACTGCTCCTGAAACCCATGGGGATCATCGGCGTTGACGGCGCTGAGCAGGCTCCAGGTCCGGAGCCGCAGGTCGTCGAGCGCTCCCTTGAACTCGGCCAGGCCCGCTGGGCCCTGACCGCCGCCCTTCACCTGCGTCTCCACCGTATTCAGCATGTTCCTGAGGGTGGCCACCTGCTCCGGCCAGGCGAACTGAGTCACGGTACCTCCTGCTTTACGATGGGCACGAGTCCGGGGTCGGGGGGAAGACTCGCGTACTCAAGATGCACGGGGTAGCGGCCAGACCGAAGGGCTGGTCATATCCTGGGGGTTTCCGGAGCATGCGGGCTAGCGCGCGGGCCGGTAGCCGCTGCGCCGCGCCACCGAATCCGGCAGCTCCGGTCGCACATCATCTTCCGTGCCCGGCCGGCCGTCTGCTCCGACGCCGTAGACGTCGTACCACCGGCCATCCTCCGAGCGCCGGTAGGTATAGAGCCGTGGGAGCGGAAACCCAGGCGTGGTGGAGATGTCGCTCACGTTCACCAGCTTGAGCGACAGCGGCAGCTGGGTGAACACGACCAGCGACTGGGGATATTGCCCGTGGGCCTCGCGATAGCTCTCCAGGGCGGAGACCACTCGAGCAAGATCCCGCCTCGCGCTCGTGACGCGTCTCGCTACCGAGGTGGGGTCGTCCTGCAGGTGCCAGATGAGCACTACGCCCCCGAGCAGGTTGAGCAGGCCACCCGCCCCGGCGAGGACGGCGGCGAACATGGCCCGGGGTCGGTCGGACAGCAGCCCCCAGGTCAAGCCGATGCTGGCGAAGAAGAATCCCAGACCGGGCAGTAAGGCGCACGCCGCCACCAGCAGCAGCGGCCAGGAACGCTTGGGTTCTGGGGTCATGGTCGGCTTTGTCGTCATTCGCGCGTTCCTAGCGTCTGCCCGGTGCCAGCGGGAACTCGACCATCACCGAGAGCTCGTCCGCCTCGCGTCCCCCGGCGCGGGCGTAGAGCCGCCTGGCCGCCGTATTCGCGGGACTCGTCAGGACCCACGCCTGCACGCACCCGAGCCCGGCACCGCGGTCCATCAGCACAGCGAGCAAGCGGCTGGCTACTCCCTGGCGCTGATGCGTCGGTGCCACTCCTACCTCGTTGATCCACAGCTCGGGCGGCTTATCGGGGTTGATGTAATGCACTCCGGAGGCAAAGCCGACCACAACGCCCTCATCGAGCGCCACGGCGAGGTGGTGGCGAGGATCACCGAGGAACTCGGCGGCCCACCCCGAAGCGACCGGGTGATCGAAGACGTCCGATGCGACGTGATCCAGCACGGCGCCGTCCTCGGGGCCCAGCAAACGGATCTTGACTGTCACGGAGCGCCCTTCCCTGTCGCCTGATCCAGGCCATCCTTCATCCCGGTACCTCCACTAGACCCGACGCCACTCCTGTTGCTGGGAGACGTAGAGCGCGGCCCCGAGGAGCAGCGGCAGGCACGCCAGCGCAATGCCCCGACTGATCGCCCACCAGCGGTTGGCGAGGATACCAGGCCGCGAAGGGGTCAGAAGTGGACTCCAGCCCCCGCGGAGATCTCCGGACTCCAGGCGTCCTCGGAATCATTGCTGTCGAATCGATGATGCAATCGCAGATCCACCCGTAGCGCCATGGCGGCACCCAGCGAGAACCACGACCCGCCACCAACCGCCATTGATGGCTTGGTCCCCTCGAGATCGGGGCTCTCGTCCAGGCACCCTTCTTCGGGCAGGCACGGGAGTGGTGGAGTGGATGGCTTGTCGTAGGCTATGAACCCGATCGCGAGCGCGGCGAAAGGGTTGACAGGGGTGTCCCGGGCCCCCATGGGCGACAGCGAGTACAGCGCGCCGAGATTGGCGCTCCATACTGGCGGGTGGCCATCGAACGTGTCGTTGTTGTTCGGTATGTAGGTGGCCACGCCCTCGGCCAGGAGGCGGGGCGCGGAGGACAGTGGCCGCATACCGACCCGGAGACTCAGCCCCGAGCCACTCGCGCCCTGCACTGTCCCGTTGTCCTTGCGCATCCGAAGGTGGCTGTACTGCACGGCGGCGGTCCATGCCGGCGCCGTGCTCTGCTGCGCGGAGACCGGCACGGACCAGGCCGTGAGGAATGCGAGGGTGCGCAACGGGG
>DASSMN010000234.1:0-2333 GCA_035688885.1 Gemmatimonadales bacterium | reverse complement strand
TGAGCGGTTGCTTGCCGAGCTGGCGTCCCAGTGAATCGAACAGGGCCACGCCGAAGTCGGTGAACCGGCCCCACTGGGCGCGGTCCATCGTGAGGTCCACCACGACGCCGCGCGACCAGGCCGGCACGATAAACGGGATGCGGCGCACCGCCGAGCCTTCGGCGCTCACCTGCTCGCCCCGCGCCGCGCCGCCCAGGTGCATGCCGAACTCCGCCTGCACCGGGGCGGCGGTCACGTTGGTGAGGTCGGCGCGCACCGTCTCGCCCTGCCGCACGGCCCGTAGCACCAACGGCGACTGGCTGAGCGATACCGACGCCGTGACGCCCTGCGTCGGCGGGGCCACCACCACCGCCTCGTACCCGCCGGTCACGACGTCGCGAGAATCGGCTTCGTACTCAGCGGCCTGCGGGCCGAACCCGGCGGTGCGGGCGCCGTCGTCCCGGAACGGCATGCCGTCGGGCTCGTGGAGGAACGCCAGCGCGCGCTCGGCGCGGCCGTTGGTCTCGACGGTCAACGCAAACGGGCGTGCGCTGTCGGCCTGGAAGAAGGTCCGCAGGGTCCCACCGGCGGGCACCGGCACCTTGTCGCGCAGGGTCCGAGTGCCGTCCGCGAGTGGCGCGGTGTTGATCACGGTGGTGACGAGGCGGAAGGCCGGTCCGGCCAGCGTGTCACTGGTCCATCCGGTGACGGTGCCGACCGAGGCGGCGTCGGTGGAGAGCGCCCGGCGAGCGACCCGGAGCTGCACCGGGGTCCGCTCGCCGCGCAGGGTGAGGCTGGCCGGCGCGGTGAGCCAGGCGGCGTCGCTCCGGAGCGTGTAGCTCGCCGGCGCGGCGCCGCTGGGCCGGCGGAGCTCGAAGCTCTGGATGGTGTCCGCCGCGCCGTTGGGGCCGCGGAGCACGGCACCGCTCGCGTCGCCGGGGCCCACGGCGCGCACGGCGAGGTCCGGCACCATGGGCGCGCCGGCCGCGAGCCAGCGATACGCCCGGTCCACATCGGCAACACCGGTGCCTTCGTCGATGATGGTGGCGCCCGGCGTGGGCTGGGCCGTCACCATCAGCGCCTGGCGGATCTCGCGCGCGACGATCGGCTTCTTCTCCCGCACCAGCGCCGATTCGAGCAGCGCCGCCAGGCCGGCGGCGTGCGGCGACGCCATGCTGGTCCCCTGGTTGACCTCCTCCCCGGCATTCCACCGCGGCACCGTACTGTAGGCGACGCCCGGGGTGACGATGTCGGGCCGCGCGACCTCGCCGCCCCGCGAGCTGAAGTACGCCAGGCGGTCGGGGGACGGCGCCCCCGACGGTCCGGCCGGCAGGAAGCTGCCGGGCAGCGTGGCACCCACGCTGATGGCGCGGCCGGCGCTCCCCGGAAAGCCGATGGTCGAGAGTCCCGGCCCGTCGTTGCCGGCGCTGATGGTCAGGACCAGCTCGGGGTGCGCGGCGAGCACCGAGTCCACGATGGCATCGATGCGCGCCTGGCCCTCGATCTCGTTGCCGACGCCGAAGCTCAGGTTGAGCACCAGCGGCAGGCGCCGCGCCTGGGCGAACGCGACGGCGTAGGCCAGCGCGCGCTCCATGCTGCCCGTTGTCGTGACGCCGCCCTGCGCGCTGTTGGCGATCTTGAGCCCGATGAGCTGCGCGCCGGGCGCCACGCCGTCGAACCCGGCCACGCCGTAGATGTCGTGCCCGGCCGCGATCCCGCTCACATGCGTGCCGTGCGCGCCGGTGTCGAACACCAGGTCCAGCGTGGGGCTTCCGGCGGAATCGGCGAGGTTGGCCGCGATCGTCACCCGCGGCTGGCGACCGGCGTGGGCCCAGCCGAAGGTCTCCCGCCCCATCAGGTAATCATGTACCGGCCGTTCGTTGGCCAGCGAGCCGTCGCGGTTGGCATCGGCCACCACGACCCAGCCGTCGGTGGCGCGCGTAACCACCACGGGCAGCGTGTCGCCGACGGTGCCGTTGCCGTCGAGATCCGCCGCCGGGGGATCGCCGAGCGGGATCTCGGCGATGGCACCGCCGTAGTACGGCCCGCTCGTGCTCAGCGCCACGACCCGGCCGAAGCCGCGGAGCCAGCGCCCGTCGATCTGCACCGAGTCTCCCACCGGCGTGATCCGCGAGAGCGGCACCTTGCCCTCGGCGGAAAAGTTCCGCACATCGAGCACCTTGGGGCTGCCCGTCGAGGTGGTGAGGAGGCCGGGAATCGCCGGATCGATGCCGGTATCGAGGATGCCGATCAGCACCCCTCGGCCGTCATATTCCGGGTGGGCCTTGAGGAAGCGGTCCACGCCGGTACTCGCGAGCGGCATCCACCCGTGGCTGTAGGCCATAATCGGCGGC
>DASSMN010000065.1:0-4738 GCA_035688885.1 Gemmatimonadales bacterium | reverse complement strand
GTCTTGCCCAGCTCTTCGCTGGTGCCGGTGCAGTCGAGCACATCGTCGGCGATCTGAAACGCGAGGCCGATCTCGTCGCCGAAGGCCGTGAGCGCCGCCACCCGCGCCGCCGGGGCCTGGCCGGCGATCCCGCCGAGCGTGCAGGAGGCCCGGATGAGCGCGCCGGTCTTGCCGCGGTGCACCGCCATGAGCTGCGCCAGCGTGAGCGACCGCCCCTCGGCCTCGAGATCGAGCCACTGGCCACCCACCATGCCCTCGATGCCGCCGGCCTGGAACAGCTCCGCGGCCATGCGGCCGAGGGTGGCCGGCGGAAGGTGCAGCTCCGCCGCGGCCGCCGAGAGGATGCGGGCGGCCACCGGGACCAGCAGGAAGCCCACGCGCGTGGCGGTGGGGACGTCGAACTGACGATGCGTGGTGGGGCGGCCGCGGCGCAGGTCGTCGTCGTCCATGCAGGGGAGATCGTCGTGCACCAGCGAATAGGCGTGCACTGTCTCGACCGCTGCGGCCACGCCGGCGATGCCGTCGGCCCGGCCGCCAACCGCCCGAAAGGCCGCCAGCACCAGCGCCGCCCGCACCCGTTTCCCGGGCGTGAGCAGGGCGTAGCTCAACGCGTCGCCGGTCCGGCCGCCGATCTCCGGCGCGAGCCGCGAGGCCCAGCCGGCGAGCTGGGCGTCGGTCAGCTCGCGGGCGTCGGCGAGCAGCTCGGCCGCGGAGGCGGCGGCCGGCGGCGCCGAGGCTCCGGCGGACTCAGGCATCGAGGTCCTTGAGCCGGAGGTCACCGCCGGCCTCCTCGAGGACCGCCTGCACCTTGAGGTCTGCCGCCGCGAGGCGCTCGCGCGCGGCGCGGAGCCGCGCTACCCCCTCCTCGAACAGCGCGAGCGCCGTGTCGAGCTCCACGTCGTCGGCCTCGAGCTTGCGGACGATGTCTTCCAGCCGTGCCAGATCGTCGGCGATGGTGGTCATTCGGGCTCCACGCGGGCAGGCACCTCACCGTCGGCCACCCGCAGGTTGAACGGGGCGCCGGGCGCGAAGTCCGCCCGGCGCTTGAGGACCCGGCCGGTCGAGTCCGTGGGCACCGCGTAGCCGCGATCGAGCACGCGGAGCGGGCTCAGCGCGTCGAGCTGCGCCGAGAGCCGGGTGAGCTGGTGGCGGTGGCGGTCGAGTACCGCCTCCAGCGCCGCGTCGATCCGGTCGCCAGCCCGGTCCACCCGCTCGAGTCCCAGCCGCGCCCGATTGCCCAGTCCGCGCGCGAGGCGGGAAGCGAGGCCGTTGAGGGTGCGCTCGATGGCCTGCTGATCCGGCAGCGCGAGCTCGGCGGCGGCCGACGGCGTGGGCGCCCGCAGATCGGCCACCAGGTCGGTGAGCGAGATGTCGGTCTCGTGCCCCACGGCCGAGATGGTGGGGACCCGGACATCGGCCAGCGCGCGGCAGACGGCCTCGGCGTTGAAGGCGGCGAGGTCCTCACGGTCTCCCCCACCCCGGCCCAGGATGCACACGTCCACGCCAGTCAGCCGGTTCACCAGTCGGAGACCCCGCACCAGCGCCTCGACCGCACCGTCGCCCTGAACCCGCGCGTTGATCACCAGCAGGCGCGCGCTCGGCCAACGCCGGCGCGCCACGGTGATCATGTCGCGCAAGGCCGCACCGGCCGTGCTGGTGACCACCGCCAGGGTGGCCGCGAACTGGGGCATCGGCCGCTTCCGCGCCGGATCGAACAATCCATCCTGGTGCAGCACCGCCTTGACCCGCTCCAGCTCCTGCTGAGCACGGCCCACCGCCGAGCTCGGCAGGATTCGCTGGACATTGAGCTGGAACTCGCCCTTGGCCTCGTAGAAGCCGGCTCGGACCAGCACGTACACCTCGGTGCCGTCGGCGGGTGGCTTGCCGGCCCGCCCCATGTCCCGCCGCCACAGGCAGCAACGCACCTGGCACATGCTGTCGCGCAGGGTGAAGTAGCAGTGGCCGCTGGGGTAGGTCTTGCAGCCCGTCACCTCGCCCCGGACCCAGATCTGGGGGATTTCGCCTTCGATCATCCGCTTGACGGCGGTCGTCAGTTTGGTGACCGACCAGACGTCGTCGGCGGGAGAAATGAGGTCCATCTGGTAGGGAGATGCCATCGTGCTGGACGCGAGTAGTGGTCAGCTCACCACGAAAGACACGGAAAACAGCACGCCCGTTATGGGTGTGCTGTTCACCACCTGCCGTATTCCGTGCCTTCCGTGCCTTCGTGGTGACTTCTCAACGTGATTCATCCCCTGCCGTCCGCCTGCTCGAACGCCTGCAGCGTATTCTGCAGCAGCATGGCGATCGTCATCCGGCCGACGCCGCCCGGCACCGGGGTGATCGCACCGGCGATCTCGGCCACCGGCGCGTACGCCACGTCGCCTACGATCCGGTAACCCTTGGGCTGGGACGCGTCCTCCACCCGGTTGATCCCGACGTCGATGACGGTGGCGCCGGGCCGGACCATGTCCGCGGTGACGAACTCGGGCTTGCCCATGGCCACCACCAGGATGTCCGCCGAGCGGCAGACGGCCGGCAGGTCGCGGGTCTTGGAATGGCACACGGTGACCGTGGCGTCGCCGCCCTTGCCCGGCTGGATCAGCAGGCTCGCCATCGGCTTGCCCACGATGTTCGACCGGCCGACGATCACCGCGTTGGCGCCCTTGGTCTCGATCCCCGAGCGGATCAGCATCTGCTGGACGCCGAACGGGGTGGCGGGCTTGAGGGCAGTCGGATCGCCGATGCTCAGCTTGCCCACGTTCACCGGGTGAAATCCGTCCACGTCCTTGGCCGGGTTGATGGCGTTCAGCACCCGCTCGCTGTTGATGTGCCCGGGGAGCGGGAGCTGCACCAGAAAGCCGTGGATCCTGGGATCACGGTTGAGCCGGTCGACCACCGCCAGCAGCTCGGCTTCGGTGGTATGCTCGGGCAGGCGGACGGTCTCGGAGTGCATGCCCGCCTCCTCGCACGCCTTGCCCTTGGCCTTTACGTACACCTGGCTCGCCGGGTTCTCCCCGACGATGACTACCGCCAGCCCCGGCTGGCGTCCCGTGCTGGTGTATTGTTTCGCGGCCTGCGCCACCTCCGCGCGGATGGCGTCGGCCAGCGGTACGCCGTCGAGAATGCGTGCGCTCATCGTGCGTAGTCCACTGCCCTGGTCTCCCTGATGACGACGACCTTGATCTGCCCCGGGTACTGCAGCTCGTTCTCGATCCGCCGCGCGATGGTGTCGGACAGCTGCGCCGCCGCCGCGTCGTCGATCCGCTCCGGCGTGACGACCACACGGACCTCGCGGCCGGCCTGGATCACGTTGCTCTTTTCCACGCCCGGGAAGCCGTTGGCGATCTCCTCGAGCTTGGTGAGCCGCTTGACGTACGTCTCGAAGGCCTCGCGGCGGGCCCCCGGGCGGGCGCCGCTGATGGCGTCCGCGGCCTGCACCAGCACCGACTCCGCGCTCTCGTGCGGAACGTCGTCGTGGTGGGCCTGGATGCAGTTGATGACCGCGGCGGACTCACCGTACCGGCGGGCGACTTCCACGCCCAGCTCCACGTGGGTGCCTTCGTTGTCGTGGGTCAGCACCTTGCCGATATCGTGCAGCAGGCCGCCCCGCTTGGCCAGCGCCTGGTCGAGATGCAGCTCCGCCGCCATCATCCCGGCGAGCCACGCCACTTCCTTGGAGTGGTCGTAGATGTTCTGGCCGTACGACGTGCGGTACCGCATGCGTCCCACGAGCTTGATCAGCTCGGGGTGCAGCCCGTGGATGCCGGTGTCATAGGCCGCCTGCTCGCCCAGCTCCACCAGCTGCGTCTCCAGCTCCTTCTGCGACTTCTGCACCACCTCTTCGATCCGGCCGGGATGGATGCGGCCGTCCTGGATCAGCGCCTCCAGGGAGCGCCGGGCCACCTCTCGGCGGATCGGGTCGAAGCAGCTCACGCTGACGGTGTCGGGCGTGTCGTCGATGATGACGTCGACGCCGGTGGCGGTCTCGAACGCGCGGATGTTCCGCCCTTCGCGCCCGATGATCCGGCCCTTCATCTCCTCGCTGGGCAGCGCGACCGCCGACACCGTGCTCTCCGCCGTGTGCTCGGCCGCGAGCCGCTGGATGGCCATCGAGATGATGCGGCGGGCATCGCGCTCGGCGCCCCGCTTGGCCTGCTCCTTGATGTCGCGGGCCAGCGCCTGGGCCTGGGTCCGCGCCTCGTCCTCCACGCGCTGGAGGATCTCGCGGCGCGCATCCTCGGTGCTCAAGCCGGCGATCCGCTCGAGCTTGACCCGCTGCTCCTGCGCCAGGCGGTCGGCCTCGCCCTCCCGCGCGCGGAGAGCCTGCTCGCGCTGCGCGAGGGTGTCGTCCCGCTTGCCCAGCGCGCGCTCCTTGATCTCCAGCTCCTCGAGCTTCCGCTCCTGGACCCGGGTGCGCTCGTCGGCGCGCCGCTCCAGCCGCTCCCATTCCTCGCGGCGCCGCGCCCCCTCGCGATCGAGGTCTTCCCGCTGCTTGAGCGCCTCCATCTTGGCCTCGACCAGCACTTCCTGCCTGGCGCCCTCGGCGTCGCGCGAGGCCTCGGCGCGGATGCGCTCGCCCTCCGCCCGCGCGGCGCCCAGAATGCCCGTGGCGGCCTTGCGCTGCCGGTGCGCGTTCACCGCGATCGCGACCAGCGCCACGACCAGACCGGCCACCACGCCCACCAGCGCGGGGAGCACGAGATGCTGAGGCATGGAGGGTCTCCGCTACGAGGCG
>DASSMN010000373.1:0-3430 GCA_035688885.1 Gemmatimonadales bacterium | reverse complement strand
AACCGCGCGCCCAACGACAGCTCGCTCAGGCAGTCCGCCAGGCTGGCGGTGGATCGGGCATTGGCGCTGGCGCCCGGCGCGGTCGAGACCCACATGGCGGCGGCGGAGTACAGTGGTGCGATGGATGGGGACAACCAGCGCGCCGTGGCGGAATACGAGCGGGCGCTCAAGATCGACCCCAATAATGCGGAGGTACTGGGAGAGCTCGCGTACAACCTGTGGTACCGCGGGCTGCGCGACTCATCGCTCGCCGCCAGCACCCGCGCGGTTGCGCTGGACCCGCGCTCGCCCCGGCAGGCGCTCACCCTCGCGCGCGCCCTGTGGGCGCTCAAGCGCTTCGATGCCGCCGACAGCGCCTATGTCCGCGCCATCGAGCTCGCCCCGGACCAGTACCACGCCTACTTCGAGCGCGCCGGGATCCAGCTCGCCTGGCGCGGCGATGTGGCCGCCGCCCGCCGCGTCATGCACGAGGCCGAGACCCGGATCGGAAAGGTGGAGTTCGTCAAGAAGCTGTGCGTTCAGTGCTTCGACTGGACCGGGCCCCTGGCCGACGACTACGAGGCGGTGCTCGACCAATTGAGCCTCGATGAGTTCTCGCCGGTGGACTCGGTCAACTTCTACAATGCCCGCGCCGGACGCGCCTACATGCACGGAGACGCCGCGCGCCAGCGCGCCTATGCGGATTCGGCGCGCCGGGTGGTCGAGCCGCTGGTCCGGGCCCGGCCGGACAATCCGTTCCTGCCGCTCAGGCTGGCCCTCGCCCAAGCCTGGCTGGGGAAGGGGACGGAGGCGCTGGCCAATATCGGGCGCGAGGCCGAGCTGCGGAAAAGCCAGGCCGACACCGTCCAGCTTCGGCCGGATATCGCGGAGCAGGCGGCTCGGCTGCTCGTGGTGATAGGGCGCAAGGACGAGGCCCTCGACTCACTCGCGGTGACCCTCGCCGATACGACGTACGCGTACACCACCCCGGCATTGGTGCGGGTGGATCCGTTCTGGCGGCCGCTGGCCGGGATGAAACGATTTCAGGCGCTGGTGGGGGGCTCGTAGGTCACGCCGCCGGCATCCAGAGCGAAACGAGGGACCTTCTCGATCGATATCGACGGAGAAGGTCCCTCGCTTCGCTCCAGGTCACGGGCGCTAGTTGGGCGTGACCCCCGGGAGCACCGCGGCGGTGGCCTGAGCCCCAACCGACGTGTCGCCCCGACCGCCTGCGGCCGACCCATTGGTCGGCGCGTCGTCCGGCAGGCAGGCGAGAATCTTGGCGGCGCGCTGGGCCCCGCTCGGGTGCCACGCGTCGAACCGGAACGGGCCCAGGCGGTTGAAGAACCGGATGGCCGCCTCGACCGCCGCGGGCTCGATGCCCGCCAGGGTGCGGGCGGCGTAGCAATCGGCCTCGAGCTCCTGGCGCACCCGGATGGTGCTCAGGTCGCTCTCGGTGGAGGTGAGCGCCGAGCCGGTGTGACCGTAGTGCACGTGGCCGTACTCGTGCGCGAAGAAGTAGGTCTCCAGCTCCGGGCCCACCCGCTGCATCAAGACGGGATTGTAGTAGATGACCGGCCGACCGTTCTCGAAGGCGGCCACCGCGAGGTCGTGCAGGGTGTCGGTCGCGATCTGGCGCACGTCCATCAGGCGCTGCACCGCCTGGGCCCGATGGGCTCCGGCCGGCAGCAGCAGCGCCGCGATGACGGTGGCGATCCCGAACCTGCGCATGATCCCTCTCGCTGGTGTGCGATCATTGCTCGTGCAACGTGAGCCGGGCGCGTGAAGTTCCGTCGCTGGTGCACGGTGCCGGTCTCTGGGCTCGCGGGCGAGGGACGTCGGTCGCGTCGACGAAATGGGCGCGGTCGGCGAGGTGGTCTCGCGGACGAACCAGCGCAGGCCGGGGGTGGCCTGACGCGCTCAACGGTAGATCTCTCGGTCTTGCCCTTCGGGGGGACGGACAACCACTGGACCAACTGAAGGTTTCCTGTCAGCCACTGAACTGCAGAACTTGAGCCACCGGGCGCGCGCTCCGCGGTGATCTCGTATCCGGTTTGGCGACTTCGCTTTGGACGGCGGCCGCGAGCACCGCAAGGAATTGCACCACCGGCCTGACAGGGCCGAGGTTTCCGCTTACTCTTCAATTTGCCGCCAGGGGCATCCCACGACGCCTGCGCGTCGGCGGATTGAGACGACACCCTTGGAACCTGATCCGGCTGATACCGGCGAAGGGAGTGCGGCGCCTGCGCCTTCCGCGCCAGCGCTGCGCTTTCCGCCCGATCCATGGAGCGACAGCGATGGCCACCCGCATCACCCGTTCGTCCCGCCCTCGAGCGACTCGCCGAGCGGCTCCCCCAGTCGTCGATAGCTACGCCGACGCGTTTCCCCGCTCGACCAAGGTGTACGTGGACGGTCCTCGCGGCGTGCGCGTCCCCATGCGCGAGATCGCGCTCTCGGGCGGCGAGCCGCCGCTTCGGGTGTACGACGCGACCGGCCCGCAGGGGCATGACGTGCGCCTGGGGCTGGCGCCGCTCCGCCGAGACTGGATTCAGTCCCGGTCGGTGGCGGACACCGGCCGCCGCACTGCCGGCGATCCCCTTCTGGTGCCCGATGGGCTCCGCCGGGCGGTGCTGCGCGGCAGCGCACCAGTGACCCAGCTGGCCCTGGCGCGCCGGGGCGAGATCACCGAAGAGATGGAGTTCGTGGCGCTCCGCGAGGGGCTGCCGGCCGAGCTGGTCCGGAGCGAGGTGGCGCGCGGCCGCGCCATCATCCCGGCCAACATCAACCATCCCGAGCTCGAGCCCATGATCATCGGCCGATCCTTCCATGTGAAGATCAACGCCAACATCGGCAACTCGGCCGTGCGGTCGTCCATCGAGGACGAGGTGGAGAAGCTCCGCTGGGCCACCCTGTGGGGCGCCGACACCGTAATGGATCTTTCCACCGGCGCCGACATCCACGAGACGCGGGAGTGGATCGTCCGCAACTCGCCGGTACCGATCGGGACCGTGCCGATCTACCAGGCACTCGAGAAGGCGGGCGGCGTGGCGGAGGACCTCACCTGGGAGATCTATCGCGACACGCTGATCGAGCAGGCGGAGCAGGGGGTGGACTACTTCACCGTCCATGCCGGCGTGCTGCTGCGCTACGTGCCGCTGACGGCCAATCGGGTGACCGGCTTAGTGAGCCGGGGCGGCTCGATCATGGCCAAGTGGTGCCTGGCGCACCATCAGGAAAGCTTCCTCTATACGCGGTTCCGCGAGATCTGCGAGATCATGGCCGCCTACGACGTGAGCTTCTCCCTCGGCGATGGCCTGCGCCCGGGCTGCATCGCCGACGCCAACGACGAGGCCCAGTTCGCCGAGCTGCGGACCCAGGGGGAGCTCAACCGGATCGCCTGGGCGCACGAGGTGCAGGTGATGAACGAGGGGCCGGGGCACATCCCGATGCA
>DASSMN010000079.1:0-4617 GCA_035688885.1 Gemmatimonadales bacterium | reverse complement strand
CTCTTGCGTTGACCACGGAAACACGGAACACACGGAAGGTCACGGACCAACATTCTCTTGTCTTCCGTGTTTCCGTGGTGCGCCATGACGAAGCCCGGCCTGGCCAAGGGACTTCGCACGGTGCTCGACCAGCTCGCCAAGGCGGATGACCGCGCCACCCTCGCGGTGGAGGGCCACGAGCTCAGCGTTACCAGCCTCGACAAGGAGCTCTGGCCCGGGCAGGGGCGGAGGAAGGGCGCGACCAAGCGCGATCTGCTCCGGTACCTCACCCGCGTCTCGCCATACATCCTGCCGCACTTGGCCGATCGGCCGCTGTTCGTCACCCGGTTTCCCGATGGCGTGACCGGCAAGAGCTTCTTCCAGAAGCACTGGGAGCCGCCGCCGCCGTTCGCGCGCACCGTCGAGATCCATTCGGCGCAGAACGAGCGCGACGGGGCCTACCTGATCTGCGAGAACCTGGCGACGCTGCTGTACCTGGGGCAGATGGCCGGGCTCGAGCTGCACGCCTGGTTCTCGCGTACCAACCCCGCGCCCGATGCCGTGGGCCGGAGCCGCAAGTTCACCGGCTCGGAGGCGGCGCTCGAGCGCTCGATCCTCAACTATCCCGATTTCATCATTTTCGACCTCGATCCCTACCTGTACTCGGGGAAAGAAGGCAAGGGTGAAGAGCCGGAGCTCAACCGGCGGGCGTTCGTCCGCACCCGCACGCTCGCGCTCCGGATCCGCGAGATCCTCGAGGGGCTCGGGCTCCGCACGTTCATCAAGACCTCGGGCCGGACCGGCCTGCATCTCTACCTGCCGATCGTCCGCGACCTCGACTTCGACGCCGCGCGCGAAGTGGCCCAGACCATCGCGATCCACGTGCAGCGCGAGCGCCCCAAGGACGTGACCATCGAGTGGGCGGTGCGGCGGCGGACGGGCAAGATCTTCTTCGACTACAACCAGAACACGCGGGGCAAGTCGCTGGCGGTGCCGTACTCGCCGCGACGGCATCCGGCCGCGACGGTCTCGATGCCGGTCGCGTGGGACGAGCTCGAGCAGGTGTATCCCACCGACTTCACGCTGCACACGGTTCCCGATCGGCTGGACGCGGAGGGTGACGCATGGGCGGGCATACTGGAGGCGCGGCAGAACCTCGCCGAGACGGTGGGCGCCGAGGTGGAGGGCGCGGAATGAGCCGGCGGATCGAGACCATGGCCCGGGCCGCCAATGCGCGGCTCCGCTATCGGGCCCAGCCGGGCTGGATCTCGCCCATGCTGGCGACGCTGGTGGAGGCGCCGCCCAAGGCGGGCGGCTGGGTCTACGAGCCCAAGCTCGACGGCGTGCGGGTGCTGGTGTACTCGAACGGCGGCAACATCCGGCTGTTCTCCCGCAACCGGAAACCGCTCGAGAACGCGTACCCCGAGCTGGTGGACGCGCTCTCGTTTGCGGTGCGGGGCGACGCGGTGCTCGACGGCGAGGTGGTGGCGGTAGACCCCCGCACCGGTCAGAGCAGCTTCTCCCGCCTCCAGCGGCGGATGCAGCTCCGGGACGAGCTCAAGGCCCGCGCCAGCTCGGGTGACGTGCCGGTCGAGTTGTACCTGTTCGACTGCATGTTCTACGAGGGGATCGACCTCACCGGCCTCCCGCTGGTGGACCGGAAAGCCGTCCTGCGCGACGTGGTGTGGTACGACGACCCGATCCGGTTCACCCCGTTCCGCACCACCGGCTCGGCGGCGATGTTCCGCGAGGCCTGCGCCAAGGGCGCGGAGGGCATCATCGCCAAACGCTCCGAGAGCCGGTACGTGAGCGCCCGGTCCACCGACTGGCTCAAGATCAAGTGCGTCCACCAGCAGGAATTCGTGGTTGGCGGCTATACCGCACCCAGGGGCTCGCGGGAGAACCTCGGCGCGCTGCTGGTAGGCTACTACGAGCACGGCGCGCTCAAGTACGCGGGCAAGGTGGGCACCGGCTACGACCGGAACACGCTGGAGCTGCTGGAGCGGAAGCTGGCGCCGCTGGCCAGGCGCACGACGCCGTTCGCGCCGGGCCCGGCCCCTGCGGGCGAGGTCACCTGGGTCACGCCGCGGCTGGTGGTCGAGATCGGGTTCGGCGAGTGGACGCCCGCCGGGCTGCTCCGGCACCCGCGGTATCTCGGGATCCGCGAGGACAAGACGGCGGCGGAGGTGCGGCGGGAAGAGTGATGGAGGACGGGAGGACGGAAAGACGGGAGGACGGAAAGACCTGCCGATGGAGTCGGGTCCTCCGTCCTTCGTCTTTCCGTATCGGTGTCCGGCCGAATTCCGTCCGGCGCCCCGCTGGCTGCTCCGCCAAACTAGAATTCGTCTCCGGACGTCCGACTACGCCGGATGGAGGTCGACCGTGGACCTGGGACTCGAGCACAAGCGCGCCACTGTGGACGAAGTCGCGTCCATGATCGTCTATGTCTGCAGCGCCGCCGCGTCGGCCACGACCGGCGCCGCGCTTCGGGTGGATGGCGGGGTGGTGCGGTCGATCGCGTGAGGCGCGGCGCAGACCTACTTCCTGCTGCATCGGATTCGGAGATCGTCGATATGTCTAGCTGCCGTCGCCGGTTGCCCTGGGTGCTCGCCATTTTCGCGGCCTGCCAGTCTCACGCCGCCGGCCCGAGCGCGCAGCAGGTGAGCCAGGCTCGAGCCGCCATCACCGCCCCCGGGCTGCTCGCCTCCATCAAGGCGCTGGCCGACGACTCGATGCTCGGCCGCGCCCCTGGGGGTCCGGCGGAGCCCAAGGTGGTCGCGTACGTCACCGGGGAATTCAAGAAGCTCGGCCTCGCGCCCGGCAATCCCGACGGGAGCTGGACTCAGCCGGTGGATATGCTGGGCTTCACCGCAACCCCGTCGGCGGAGTTCACCGTCCGTGGGCGCAAGATTCCGCTCACCTTCCACAAGGACTACGTCGCCTTCTCGCGGCATCCCGACGACTCGATCAACGTCGTCAACTCCGATATCGTGTTCGTGGGCTACGGCGCCGTGGCGCCCGAGTACGGGTGGGATGACTTCAAGGGCATGGACGTCCACGGCAAGACCCTGGTGATGCTCATCAACGACCCGCCGGTGCCCGACCCGCGCGACAGCAGCCGGCTGGACAGCACGATGTTCCGCGGCAAGGCCATGACCTACTACGGGCGGTGGACCTACAAGTACGAGATCGCGAGCGCCAAGGGCGCGGCGGCCGCCATCATCGTGCACCAGACGATCCCGGCGGCCTACGGCTGGGACGTGGTGGACCACAGCAACTCGCACGAGAACATGGACGTCCGGCATCCCGACAACAACAAGGGCCGCGTGCAGGTCGAGTCCTGGATCACGTACGAGACGGCCAAGAAGCTGTTCCAGGCGGCGGGGCAGGATTTCGACCAGCTGGAGCGGGCGGCCCGGAGCAAGGACTTTCATCCGGTGGACCTCAAGGCGACGGCCACCTTCCACCTCGCCAACAAGGTCCGCGAGGTCCACTCCGCCAACATTCTGGCCAAGCTCGAGGGCAGCGACTCCAAACTCCGGGGCCAGTACGTGATCTACACGGCGCACTGGGACCACCTGGGCATCGTGGATCCGATCAACGGCGACTCGATCGCCAACGGCGCCATCGACAACGCGTCGGGCGTGGCGGGCATCCTGGCGATCGCCAAGGCGTTCACGGCGCTGCCGGTCAAGCCGCGGCGGTCGATCATCTTCATAGCCGTGACCGCCGAGGAAAAGGGGCTGCTGGGCGCCAAGTACTACAACGAGAACCCGCTGTATCCGCTGGACCACACCCTGGCCGACTTCAACATCGACGGCCTCAATCAGTGGGGCCGCACCAGCGACGTGACCGTGGTCGGCAAGGGCGCCTCGACGCTCGAGGATGTGCTCGACACGGTGGCGGCCGCCGAGCATCGGACGCTGTCACCCGATCCGGAGCCGGAGAAGGGGTTCTACTACCGGGCCGATCATTTCGAGTTCGCCAAGCAGGGCGTGCCGGCGCTGTTCCTCGACAGCGGAATTCACTACATCGGGAAGCCGGACAGCTACAGCAAGACCAAGCGCGACGAGTATACCTATCACGACTATCACAACGTCACCGACCAGGTGAAGCCGGACTGGGACTTGAGCGGGGCGGTGGATGATCTCGGCATGTTGTTCGCAGCCGGAGTGCATGTGGCCGATGCCGAGGCCTGGCCGGCCTGGAAAGCGGGAAGTGAGTTCAAGGCCCGGCGGGACAGTATGCTGGGGCGGAAACCCTGAGCGGAGGACAGAAGGACCGCTGATCTGGTCCTTCCGTCCTCCGGCCCTACTCCACCTCCACCCTCCACGCGTAGCTCTCGAGCTCCTCCATCCGCGGCCCCGCGCCCACCGTGGTGAGCGGAAACTCGGCCGCGTGCAGGGTCGAGAGATACATTCCCCGCACCGCCTCCTTGAAGCCCTGGGCGCAATTGCCGGTCACCGCCGCCTGATGTCCCGCAGCCGGGGTCCAGGTGACCCGGATCGAGCGCCCGCTCGGGCTGGCGTCGTCGGCCAGCACCACGCCGCTTACCGCCACGTGTCCCTTCCCCGTCAGGTCCAGCGAGCACGGCGTGGTGGCGGGGCCGTGCGCGCCGCAGAAGGCCAGGTGAGTCTC
>DASSMN010000092.1:0-9483 GCA_035688885.1 Gemmatimonadales bacterium | reverse complement strand
TCGCCTGGCAGCTCGACCTCGGCCGTCGCGGTGTCGTGCAGCACGCCGGCCACGGTGTACGACGTGGGGTGATACGCCGGCTTGAGCGGCAGCGCGAGCGCCACCGCGTCGGCGTCCTTTCCGCTGGTGGCGTCGAACCGGAACGTGGCGCTGTCGGTGGAGCGGGCCGCGAACTCGAAGCGCACCTCGCGGCCGCGTCCAGCCTCAAGTGTCGCGCTGCGCGAGCGGGCGCCCTTGATATCGGCGCCCTTGGCCTGGGCCGTCACCTTGGCCTCCCGCGCGGCGCCGTCGCGACTGTTCACCACCACGCCGGCGGCGAACCGATCGCCGTCGCGCAGGAAGCGCGGCAGCGCCGGCCGAGCCACCAGCGGCCGGGTGACGAGCAGCGAGGACTGGCCGGCGCCGTAGCGATCGCCCCGAGTGACCGCCACCGCCATCAGGCGGAACGTCGTCAGGTTATCCGGGAGCCGGGCGGCCGCGGTCGCCTTGCCCGACGCGTCGGTGACGACGGCGCCCAGGAAGAAGGCGGTGGTCTGGAACCGGGAGCGCAGGATATCGGCGGCATCGCGCCCCCCACCGCCGCCCGGTGCGCGCCTGCCCTTCTCGCCCTCGGCCACCTGCGGCGCGACCGTCGTGAGCGTGCTCGCCAGCCGCATGCCGAGCCCCCGCGGCTGGTAGAGCAGGTCAATGGGATCGGGCGTGCGGTAGCCGGTGAGCGCCAGCACGCCCTCGTCCACCGCCCACAGCGTGACCTCGCTCTCCTGGCCGGCGCCCGCGGCATCGCGCACCTGGAGCGCCACCCGCGCCGAGTCGCCCGGGCGATACTCCCGCGCGAGCGGCGACACGTCCACCGTGAGCCGCTTCCGCTCGGGAGTGACCCGGAGCTCGGCGTAGCCGACCCGGATGGTGGGGCGCCCCGGGTCGTCCAGCGGGCCGGGGGGCGCACTGCGGCCCCGGACGACGATGATCGACACGAACGCGTTGGGCGCCAGCTTCTCGGTGATCGGCAGCTTGAGCGTGGTGGTGCCGCTCCGGATGGTGAGCCGCCGCTGCTCGAGCAGCCCCTCGCGCTCCACCGTGATCCACGCTTCCGCGTTGGTGAACGGCGAGGCGAAGAGGACCGTCGCCGTGTCGCCGACGCTGTAGCGGGTGCGGTCGGGCACCACGTCCATCTTGAACTGACTCTCGTCGTTCCAGGGCACCCAATCCTTGCCGACCGTCCAGCGATAGAAGCTGGTGCTCACGGCCCGGCCCGCCGCGTCCTGAGTTTGGAATGCCACGGTGTACGTGCCGCCGGCGGGGGGTGTGAAACCGCAGGGCGCGGGCTCCGCCGCGGTGGTCACGGCACAGCTCGCAACGGTGTCGGCAACCCATTCGCCGACCAGCTCGCCGTAGCCCTCGCGATCGCGGCGGACCGAGTGCCACTCCCGCCGCACCACGGTGCCCGTGACCTTGATACCCGGAAGCCGGGTGCCGTCGGGCTTGACCGCGATGACCCCGACGCTGACCGGGGAGCCGGCGGTCCAGAAGTAGCTCGTCCCGTCGGGCCTGGCGCCGAGGTAGAACTCGGCGGGATGCACCAGCACCGACGCCGACGCCGACACCGTCTGCCGGTTTACGTCTACCACCGTGGCCTCGAGCGTGGCGCTCGACGGTCGTCCGCGCAGCGTTTCCGCCAGGCGGAGATGGAGCGGCAGCCGTCCGCCGGCGTCGAGGGTGTCGACGCCGCTGGCGGCGATCTGCACCGGCGGGCTCGACTGGTCCATGTCCTCGTACCACCAGCCCGTCTCGCCCACATAGAAGCCGTCGGTGTTGGGGATCTCCACCTCGCCGGCCCAGGTGCTCTGCTGGCGGAGGGTCCAGCGCACCGCGGCGCGACCCATCGGCGCGCCGAACAAGTAGCGCGCCTCCACCGAGGCCCGCACCGAATCGCCGGCAAAGTAGCGGCCGCTGTCAGCGGTCACGTCCACCAGAAACTCGGGCGGCCGGTACTCCGCCACCCGGTACTCAGCGGCCGCGACCTCGGTCCATCGCCCTACGCGGCGGAGCTGCGTCACCACTCGGTACTGGCCCAGCGGCGCCGTGGCGGGAAGCACGAACCGCTGATCGGCCGTGCCGAACGCCGAGAGCGCCACGGTGGTATCACGCAGAGTTCCCGGCTGGCCGTTCTCATCGGCGCGGGCCTGGAACACCCAGCGGAGCGAGTCCGTGGGGCTGGGCGCCACGAGCGCACCGAGGGGGCCGGCTCGCACGATGGCCTTGGCGAACAGCGGCTCGCCCGGGCGGTAGATCCCGCGCTCGGTGAACACCGCGGCCGCCACCGGCAGCCGCGAGGCGCCCCACGCCTGGCTCACGTTGAAGCGCCAGGGACTCAGGTCGGGGTCGTAGTCGTTGATGCCGAGCAGCGCGCGGTCGCTCCCCAGCACCACGCTCACGTAGCCCTGAAAGCTGGTGTATCCGCCTTCTTCCCCGTCGCCCTGGTCCGGTTCGGGTGTCTCATAGCCGGTGAGGCGGGCGAGCCCGGCGGCATCGGTGAGGGCGCGCGCCACCACCCTGCCCTTGGCGTCGTGCAGCTCGACCGCGGCTCCGGATCGCGCCCGGCCGTCGCTCGCGCCGGTGACCCACACGACCCCCTCCTCGGTTCCGATGCGCGCGTGCACCCCCAGGTCGGTCACCTGGAGCAGCGCGATCGGCCGGTTCCGGCGGCTCGCGGTGTCGAGCCGCGGGCTGGTGATCTGCACGGCGGTGAGGGTGGGCGTACCCGGCCGGCGGTAGACCGGCGCCTCAAGCTTGACGCCGTAGATCCGCACCCGGTCGCGGGGGCCGCTCACGGCGATGCGCGCGCGGCGCGCCCCAGGCAGGAGCTGGGGCCAGAGCTCGCTCCAGCTCCATTCACTGCGGGAGAGAAAGGCCGCCTCGAGCGAGTCCGGAACCGGGGCCGTCAGGACTTCGAGCGTGTCCACGTTCACGAAGGTGAGCGGGAAGGTCCCCGCGCCTTTCCGCTCGACCACCGCGCGACCGGGCGCGTAGTTCACCGCGGCCGCATAGCCGGTGGTGACGGTCGTGGCCACCGGGTTTCCGGTCAGCGGCTGGCCGAAGTCGTCCGTGAGCCCGTCGGCCACGATGGCGTAGGCGGAGCGCGGCGCCAGCCGGACGTCCAGCACCCACTCGGACCGGACGTCGTTGGTGTCTCCCACCTCGAACGGGAGCGCCGGGCGCAGGCGAAGGTGCCGCCGCAGCTCGGCGCCGCGGACCGGAGTCGAGAAGCTCACGACCAGCGGCCCGGTGGGGCAGGCGGCGCGATTCCAGCCGCAGGTCGCGCCGGCCAGGCGGAAGTCGCCGTAGGTGGCGAAGCCCCACCGCTGGAGCCGGGTGGTGCTCTGCGGATCGAAGGCGGCCGGCACGACCAGGTCGCCCGTGCAGCCGCGAGGGAGCGGCGCGCGAGGGGCCAGCCGAACGACGCGACGCAGGGGGTCGGCCGACCGGTCACGGTCCCAGCCGCCGGCCTCGCGGAAATCCCCGCGATCGTCCGGCGCAATGGCGCGCTCGGACTCTACCGCGAGCCGGACCGCGCCCGGGCTCGAGCACAGGCGATTGAACTCGAGGTAGGCGCTCCGCTCCACGACCGCCGAATCCACCGGCGCGTCCACCACCAGGTCGAAGCGCGCGTCGGGCGGAAGGAACCGGGCGCCGCCGTTGGGGCCGACCGGCGACCCGGCCAGCACCCGCGGGCCGCGCACCCGGAAGCGAAAGCTGTAGGGGGAAGAGAGCCGGCTCCCATCCATGGCCGCGAAGGTCGTGGCCACGGTGATGGTGTAGATCGCGTTGGCCGGCAAGGGCGCGGCGGGACGGAACCGGATGGTCACGGGATCGCGCCAATCGAGCGTGCCAGCGACGGCGGGCGCGATGGTGAACACCGCGCGCGGATCCACCGTGCGGTCGAGCGAGCCGGCGACCGGCCGGTCGAAGGTGACGGTGACGGCGGCGGTGGGTGCCGCCTCGCCCGAAGGCGTCACACGGAGGACTCGGAGATCGGAGCCGGGATCGGCCAGCACACCGATGCCCGCGGCGAGCGCCAGGCGCAGGACCAGCGGTTGTGAGGGGAACATGAACTAAGATAGCGAACGGCCCCGGGCCGGACCCATTGGGTCCCGCGGGTCCGCCCTCCTATATTCGGTCACCCCTCGTTCCAAGCTGCACATCCGCTTTTCGGCGAACCATCGCTGGAGGAGAGAGACCCATGCGCAGGCGCGTACTATCGCTGCTTACGACGCTGGCTGCCGTCTCGCCAGCCGCGGCTCAACAATCGGGCAGCTTCGAAGTCGGAGTGTTCGCCAACGTCGGCTACTTCGACAAGACGCTCAAGATGGTGCAGGGGCGGGCCGGGCCGGGCGCGCGCCTGGGCTACTTCTTCACCAATCGGCTCGCGCTGGAGGCGGAGGGCGCGTGGGTGCCGGCGGAAGGAGCCAACTCGAGCCGCGTCTCGTACATCCCGCTCCGCGCCCGGCTGGCCCTCAACGTGCCGGGCGGTGAACACTACAACTTCGTGTTCGGCGCGGGCTACGTGCAGTCGCTCTACAAGCGCGACTACGACCTGTCCGACGCCGGCGCTACTGCCGGCGCAGGCGTGCGGCTCGGCATCGGCGCCACCACGGCGATCCGGGTGGACCTGTACGGCGACTACATCCCGTCGCCCGACAACGGTGAGACCAACAACTTCAACTGGGGCTTCCAGCCCGGCCTGAGCTTCATGTTGGGGCAGCACACCACCGGAGTGCGCGACAAGGACGGAGACGGGGTGCCCGACGCCGTGGACGAGTGCAAGAACACCCCCGCCGGCGACAAGGTGGATGCGAAGGGCTGTACGGTCAAAGATGCCGACGGCGACGGCGTGTTGGACGACGTCGACCAGTGCAAGGACACGCCGGCCGGGGATAAGGTCGACGAGAAGGGCTGCTCGCTGCCCAAGGACGCCGACGGCGACGGGGTGACCGACGACCTCGATCAGTGCAAGGACACCCCGGCGGGCGATAAGGTCGACGCCAAGGGCTGTTCGCTGCCCAAGGACGCTGACGGCGACGGCGTGATGGACGACGTGGACCAGTGCAAGGACACGCCGGCCGGCGACAAGGTGGATGCCAAGGGCTGCTCGCTGCCCAAGGACGCCGATGGCGACGGCGTGACCGACGACAAGGACCGCTGCCCGCACACGCCGGCCGGCGTCAAGGTCGACGAGGAGGGCTGCCAGGTGCTGTTCGAGCGGGCCAAGAAGAGCCTGATCCTGGAGGGGGTGAACTTCGCGACCGGCAAGGCGGAGCTCACGCCGGAGTCGCAGGCGATCCTGGACGGCGTGGCCGAATCGCTGGTGGCCAACAGCGACATCAAGGTTCAGGTTGGCGGCCACACCGACAACACCGGCTCGGCGGCCGTGAACAAGCGGTTGTCCGCGGCTCGGGCGAACGCGGTGCGCGACTACCTGATCTCGAAGGGCGTGGCGGCGGAACGGCTCACCGCCGCTGGCTTCGGGCCGACCAAGCCGATCGCCTCGAACAAGACGGCGGAGGGCCGGGCGCAGAACCGGCGGGTGGAGCTGACGAGGTTGAACTAAAGGCGGGCATCCGGGCGGTATGGCCGCATGGCCGTACCGCCCACGCGGCGGGGCGACACTGTGCGTGTTGTCCCGCCGATCGTTTGCTAAGCCATCGGCCGCCAGCACGTCGGGACCCGCTTCGACGCCTCCTGCGTCGCGGCCTTCGAGTGCTGCTACACCGAGGCCGAACAGATCCGGGTCACGCTGCTCGACGAGCCGGCCGAGCCGGCGCAGCGACACGGGTCGGCGCCCGCGGCCGCCGCGGCGGACGGCCTCTAGCGCCGGACTCAGGCGGGGAGGCCGTCCTCCTCGTCGAGGTACTCCGCGCGGTACATCCGGATCAGCTCGAAGAAATAGGAGATGGCCAGCGGCCCGATGAGCAGGCCCAGCAGGCCGAACCAGTTGATCCCGGCGAACGCGCCGATGACCGTGATGAAGGGATGGATCCGCGCCCACCGCCGGAAGACGTAAGGCCGAATGATGTTGTCGACGTTTCCCACCACCAGGATGCCCCACAGCACCATCGCGATCGCCCAGCCGTAGCGCCCGGCGAGCGCGAGCGCCGCCGCAGCCGGTCCCCAGACCAGTCCACTTCCCACGATAGGCAGGATGGCGACGATGATCGTCACCACGCCCCAGAACACCGCGTTGGCGAGGCCGGCGGCGGCAAAGGCGAGTCCCACGCACAGACCCTGGACCGTCGCGGTGAGGCCGGTCCCGATGATGGTCGAGAAGGTCACGTCCCGAAACCGGGCGCGCAGCAGCTCGGCGTTCGAGGCCGAGAAGGGAATGAAGGGGCGGATCGAGGACCAGGCCCCGGCCGGCGCCACCAGCATATAGAACAGACCGAAGAAGGCAATGGTGAGCTGGATGCCGATCCGGGTCGCGGTCCCGACCGCGCTGAGCGCGCCGCTGCCGGCCCACGAGACGACCCGCGAGCCGAGCTGCTCGATCTGGGCCCCGATGTCGTACTCACCGACCTTGAGCTCCCGCAGACGTTCGAGCAGCGGGCTCTGAAGGACGCTCTGGGCCATGTCCTGGGCCTGATTGGCCAGGAGCCCGAGGAACGAGAGTCCTGGCCCGACCACCAGCACCAGTCCGATCAACACCACGATGCCGGCGGCAATTCCCGGCCGGACGCCCAGCCGGACGATGGCGCGGGCCATCGGGCTGAACACCACATACAGCACCAGCGCGCCCATGAGCCCGGTGATGAAAGGCCACAGGGCGTAGACCAGGCCGAGGCCCAGAGCGGTGATGAGCAGGGCCGCCCGCTGGCGTCTGGTATCGATGAACGGCATGCCCAAGAGTAGGCGCGGCCTAGCCCGGTCGCCAGCGGCATCGGTCTTGCCGGGGTCTGGACCAACCGCGACATTATCGTGGCCCCAGACCCACCGCCTCGGCACATCGTCGGAGCTCTATTGGGCATCGAGAAGGACCTATCCCCCTCGCTTCGGGACCCGGAACGAGCGGGCGCCGCGCGCCGCTCGGACCATGCTGACCCCGGGTTCGACCCCGCATTGGCGCGCCTGACCCGCGTGGCCCGCGGGGCGCTGCAGGTGCCGCTGGCGCTGGCGTGCGTTGCGGAAAGCGAGAGTCCGGCCGCAGTCGCCGCCGACGGCCTCGACGAGCGGTCGGGCGGCGGCCCCGATTCGCCCCTCCAGCGCCTGGTTGCCTTTGCCGCCGCCATGAAAACCGAGCTGGCGGTGGACGACGCCCGGCGCGACGACCGCCTCGGCCAGGCGCCGGCCGCACTGGGCTTCGGCGCGTTTGCCGCCGTGCCGGTGCTCGACGCGGCCGGGGTCGCGCAGGGCGCCGTGTGCGTCCTGCACCACGCGCCGCACCGCTGGACCGACGGCGAGCTCGCGGTGCTGCGCGAGCTGGCCGCCATCGCCGGCGACCGGCTGGCCCGACCCGCGCCGCCGGCCGGCCGGGGCTACGACGCGCTCCCGGTGATGCTGTGGATGGTCGCGCCCGACGGCAGCTGCGACTACGTCAATGCCCGCTGGCTCGAGTTCACAGGGCGGCCACTCGGCGCCGAGCTGGGCAGCGGGTGGACCGACCGGATCCATCCGGATGACCGGCAGGCCTGCCTGGAACAGTTCCGAAAGGCGCTCGCCCAGCGCGAGTCGTTCCATCACGAGTATCGGATGCGCCGCTACGACGATGAGTACCGCTGGCTGCTCGACGTCGCGGTGCCCCGGTTCGACGAGGGAGGCGTCTTCCGCGGCCTGATCGGCTGCAGCACCGACGTCACCGCCCGCCGGCAGCTCGAGCAGCGGCTGGTACAGGCGGAGCGGGCCCAGGCGATCGGCCAGCTGGCCGGCGGCATCGCGCACGACTTCAACAACCTGATCACCGGGATCAGCGGCCATGTGAGCCTGTTGCAGGAGGAGCTGGGCCTGAGCGAGCTCGCACGCGAGGACCTGGCCCAGATCCAGCGCTCGGCCGAGCGCGCCGCCAACCTCACCCGGCAGCTCCTGGCCTTCAGCCGCCGACAGGTGCTCGCTCCCCGCGTGCTGGATCTCAACCAGGTGGTAAGCGGCTGCCTCTCACGGCTTCGCCGCATCGCCGGGGAGCGGGTGCAGGTGGTGGCGAGCCTGACGCCGTACCTCGACCAGATCGTGGCCGACCCGACCCAGCTGGAGCAGGTGCTGATTCAGCTCGCGGCCCGCGCACGGGAGTCCATGCCCAACGGCGGCACGTTCGAGCTTTCCACCCGGCAGGAGCGGCTCGCGGAGTCGGATGCGGCCCGGCTCTCCGCTCCGAGGAGCGGCGTGTACGTCATCCTGCAGGCCCGCGACACCGGCCGCGGCCTGGGCCCGGCCGAGCTGGCGCGGGTGTTCGAGCCGTTCGCCGACGGCAGGTCCGCCCCCGAGGGCGCAGGGCTGGGCCTCGCGTCGGTCTACGGCATCGTGAAGCAGAGCGGCGGGCTGATCGACGTAGCCAGCGAGCCCGGGCGGGGCACCAGCTTCACCCTGTCGTTCCCCCGGCACGAGGGAAGCGCGCCGGTGGGCGTGCCGGTGGAGGTGCGCGCCCCCGCAGGCGGGACCGAGACGGTGCTGCTGGTGGAGGATGAAGAGCAGGTGCGCGAGCTGGCGCGGCGGGTGCTGGAGCGGGCGGGCTACACCGTGCTGACCGCGCGCGACGCGGAGGCGGCGACCGCGCTGGCCGACCGCCACGCCGGGCACATTCACCTGCTGGTCACCGACATGCTGCTGCCGCGGCTGAGCGGCCGGGAGCTCGCCGCGCGGCTCAGCATCCATCGGCCCGCCATCAAGGTGCTCTACATCTCCGGCACCAGTGAAGGCTCGGTGGCCCGGCTCCGCATGCTGGAACCCGGCACCGAATTCCTGGAAAAACCTTTCTCGCTCGACCGCCTCCTGCGGACCGTGCGGCAGGCCTTGGGCGGCCCCGACGGTGGCACGCGCCCGCCGCCATGAGCCATGCGGCCGAGTAGCTGCGGGTCGTCAGCGGCTACTGATAGGAACCCCGCCAGAACTCGCCAGCTCCTCGACCAGGCCTCCTGACGGCGCTATCTTCGTGGCAACATCGGCCCGGCCCGCACGGCCGCGGTCCCCGCCCGAGGACGGCTTCGGTGGTCCCTGCCCTGTCAGCTCCCTATGATCGGATACCCCTCGGCATCGCGCTCGCCGCTGGCGCGGTGGTGCTCATGCTGCTCGGGCTCTGGCTCGCCGAGCGGCGCCGCCGCCGGCAGGCGCAGCGAGCCGAGAGCACCGCCCTGGGCCAGCTGCGCACCATCACGGCGACCATGCGCGAGGGCGTCATCGCGTACGACATGGACCTTCGGCTTACGACGGTGAATCCCGCCTTCGAGCGCCTGACCGGGTATCCGCTAGAGGACCTGCAGGACCAGGAGTTCCTCCAATACA
>DASSMN010000413.1:0-5018 GCA_035688885.1 Gemmatimonadales bacterium | reverse complement strand
GCCCCACTGGTCCGGCGCCCGCTTTCCCATCTCGCCCGAGCTGGCCGCCAGCGTGCGCCAGCGGCTGGATGAGGCTCGCCGGGGCCTCTACGTCGGGCCCGAGATGGAGGCGGTGCGACCGATCCTCGAGCTGCAGGCCGCCTGGTCGCGCCTGCCGGCGCCCGACGAGCTCCTGGTGGAGCGGGTCGCCACGCGGGAGGGGCACCACCTGTTCTTCTATCCGGTGGAAGGTCGCCTGGTGCACGAGGGGCTCGCGGCCCTGTTCGCCTATCGCATCGCGGAGCTGGGCCCGATCTCGTTTACTCTGGCCGCCAACGACTACGGCCTGGAGCTGCTGTCGCCCGAGCCGGCGCCGATCCTCGAGGCGATCGAGGCCGGCCTGTTCTCACCGGCGCACCTGCTGCACGATATCCCGGCCAGCCTCAACGCCGCGGAGCTGGCCCGCCGCCAGTTCCGGGAGATCGCCCGGGTCGCGGGGCTCATCTTCCAGGGGTACCCGGGGGTCAACAAGTCGGTGAAGCAGGTGCAGGCCTCGAGCGAGCTCCTGTACGACGTGTTCGCCCGCTACGATCCCGACAACCTGCTCCTGTTCCAGGCCCACCGCGAAGTGCTCGAGCGGCAGCTCGAGCAGAGCCGCCTGGGACGGGCGCTCGAACGCATCACCGCGGGGCGCGTGACCGTCGTGGAGGTTGAGCGCCCCACGCCGCTGGCCTTTCCCCTGCTGGTGGACCGAGCCCGCGAGCAGGTGAGCTCCGAAAAGCTGGGCGACCGCATCCGCCGCATGGCCGCCCCGCTCGAGCGCGCGGCCAACGAGCCGCGCTTCGCCCGCGGCGGGAGCCGCGGGTTCCGGAGCGGATCGTGAGCGACGCGGAGGCGCGCCTGGCCGGCGAGGAGGTGATGCTGCTCGCCGAGCGTGCCCTGTTCTGGCCCCGCGCGGGGACGCTGGTGGTGGCCGACCTCCACTGGGGCAAAGCGGCGACCTTCCGGGCCGCGGGCATTCCCGTTCCGGTCGGCGCCACCAGCGACGACCTGGCGCGCCTCGACTCGGCGCTGTTCCGCACCTGTGCCCGCCGCCTGATCGTGCTCGGCGACCTCTTCCATGCCAGGGCCGGCCGCATCGCCACCCAGACCCTGGCCGAGCTCCGGCGCTGGCGGGCGCTGCGCGATGAGATCGAGATCATGCTGGTGCGCGGCAACCACGATCGGCACGCGGGCGATCCCCCCGATGACCTGCGCATCAACTGCGTCAATGCGCCGGCCTTCGCGCCGCCCTTCGTGCTGCGGCATGAGCCGGCGGCCTCCGGCGAGGGGTACACGCTGGCGGGCCATCTGCATCCCGCCATCGTGCTTTCCGGTCCCGCCCTGCAGCGGGAGCGCCTGCCCTGCTTCTGGCTCACGCCAACCGGGGCGGTGCTCCCCGCGTTCGGCTCGTTCACCGGCTTTGCCTCGGTGGTCCCGGCCCCGGAGGACCGGATCTTCGTCGTCGCCGACCAGGATGTGATCAGGGTCGGCTGACCACCGCCGCTGGTGACGGTCAGACGGTCTGACGTCCTCCTCTGGCGTGACCTCGCGCGACGCGCTACCATGTCGGAACACCGGCATGACGGAGACTGCGGCATGATGGATCAGCGAGTTCGCACCGATCGACTCGACCTGGCCCCGCTTACCCTCGACGAGGTCGACGCGCTGCTCGCGGGCGATGGACCGCGCCTGCGCCAGCTCACCGGCGTCCTCTTTCCGCCGCCGGTCGCGCCGCCACCCTACATGACCGACCCGCTCCCCGCCGTGCGCGAGCGCCTGCGCGCTCGCCCCGACGAGGCGCCGTGGTGGAACTGGCTGATGTTCGAGCGGGAGACCCGGCGCGCAGTCGGTTCGGTGGCCTTCGGCGGCCCACCCGACGAGAGCGGCTCGGTGCTGCTGGGTTACGCCATGTACCCGCAGTTCGAGGGGCACGGCTATGCCACGGAGGCGGTCAAGGCGATGATCGAGTGGGCATTCCGGCAGCCCGGCGTGCGTCAGGTCCGGACCCTGGCGCCGGTCTGGAATACCCCGGCCCTGCGCGTGGCGGAGAACGTCGGGATGCGGCCGGTCGCCTCCGACGAGGACGACGACGTCGGCGAAGTGCTGGTCTACGCGGTCACTGCACCAGCATCCGTCGCATCGGCCTGATCAGGAGCGCCAGCACCACCGCCGCGGCGAACGCGGTTACGGTCACGATGGTGAACAAGGTCGCGAGCGGCATGGTCTCGTAGACGCTCGACGCCATGCCCGCCATGTAGTTCCCCACCGAGAGCGACAGGTACCACACCCCCATGATGAGCCCCGCGATCCGCACCGGCGCCAGCTTGCTCATGGCGCTCAGGCCCACCGGGCTCAGGCACAGCTCGCCCATCGTCTGGAACCAGTAGCTCACCACCAGCCACAGCGGGCTGACCTTGGCGCCCCCGGCCGCCGCCATCGCGGCGCCGATCATGATCGCAAAGCCGATGCCCAGCAGAGCCAGCGCGATGCTGAACTTGGTGGGGCTGGAGGGATCGCGATGCCCCAGCCGCACCCACAGCGCGGCAAACACCGGCGCGAACAGGATGATGAACATCGGCGTGAGCGCCTGATACCAGCTGGCCGGGAACGTTTGCCCGAACACCGTATTCTGCGTGTTGCGCTCGGCGAACAGGTTGAGGGTCGAGCCGGCCTGCTCGTACGCCATCCAGAAGATGCATGACGCCACGAACAGCACCGTGATGAGCACCAGCCGCTTCCGCTCCTCGGCGGACCACTCGGCGACCGCGAACAGCCAGCCGAAGAAGCCCAGCGTGATGGCCAGCAGGGCCCACTTGAAGTTGCGCGACAGCGACTCGGGGTCGATGGTGAGCGCGCCCGTCGCCATCAGCAGCCCGCCCACGACCATCACCGCGAGTGTGATCATGCCCACCAGCCGCACCTGCCGCTGCACCTTGGCCGCCGCCACTGGATCGGCGGGCCGCACCGGCCGGAGCCCCTCCGGCGCGAGATACTTGCCGCCCATGGTGTACTGAACCAACCCCAGGAACATGCCCACCGCCGCGGCGCCGAAGCCCCAGTGCCACGCGGCCTCCGGACGGATACCCATGCCGGCCAGCACGCCGTGGAAGGTCTCGCTCTGCGCCAGCCAGCCGGTGATCAGCGGCGCGATGAACGCGCCGGTGTTGATGCCGATGTAGTACAGCGAATAGCCCGCGTCCCGCCGCACGTCCTCGGGCGAGTAGAGCTGCCCCACCAGGGCCGCCACGTTGCCCTTGAGAAGACCCGTCCCCAGGGCGATGAGCACCAGCCCGAGGTAGAACGTCGTCAGCGAGGGGATCGCGAGACAGATGTGACCCGACATGATCACCACGCCGCCCACGAACACCGTGCGCCGGAGGCCGAGCACCCGGTCGGCCACCCAGCCGCCTGGCAGCGACAGCAGGTACACCGAGCTCACGTAGAGCGCATAGATGGGCCCCGCCTTGGCGGTATCGAACCCGAGGCCGCCCGCGGCCACCGGTGCGGTCATGAACAGGATCAGCAGCGCTCGCATGCCGTAGTAGCTGAACCGCTCCCACATCTCGGTGAAAAACAGGGTCGAAAGGCCCCAGGGATGCCCGAAGAAGCGGGTGTCGGACGAGAGAGCAGCGGAAGGTCTGGCGGGAGCGGCGGTGGCCACGGCGAGGTCCTTGGTGGGTGTTACCGGCGGAGACGATTCATTGCTTGCCCAGCTTCCGCTTGAGGTAGGCCAGCTGCGCCTCGACGGCGCTCTCGCGTCGCTGGCGGTCGGCTTCGGCCTGCATCCGGTCTTGCTCGTCCGGCCGGGTCGCCCCCGCCGACTCGAGGTCGCGCCAGGCGGCGGAGATGGTCTCCGACGGATGGTTCGCCGTCGCGCGCTTGGCTTCCGACGTCATGTCGGCCAGCTCGCGCTGGGCCAGGGCCAGCTCTTCGCGCTGCACCGCCAGCTTGCGCTCGAGAATGACGGCCCGCTCGCGGTGACGGACGGCGTACCGCTCGGCGATTCGAACCGTCTCGGGGTCGGGCACCATCGCGGCCAGCTTGCCCCGCCGCTCGGCATCCTCCAGCTGCTGGCGCTCGGCGGCCAGCTCGGTTTCCGTGGCGGCCAAGGCATCCTGCATGGCCCGCACCCCGAGGCGCGCCTCGAGCACGGCCTCCTTGAGCCCGGCCGCGTACGCCCGGGGATCGCTGCGCGAACCATCGCGCAGCAGCTGGTCCAGTCGCGCCTTCAGACCATCAAGCACGGCGGGGGGAACCTGGAATCATGGCCTCGGGAAGCGGGACCGCCGGACGGCGGCAACCAGTTGGGAGATCGAATGGTAGGACCGCTTCGGGGGGTCGTCAAGCAGCGCCACTTTCCTCTGACAAACGGCGGCGCTACCCTACCCGAACCCGTCAACCGGCGCCGAGGAGGCCGATGCCAACCGATGACTGCCCCGTGTGCGCCGAGCTGGCCGGCCGGATCGCGGCTCCCGGCGGGCCGGTGTACCGCAACGAATGGTGGGAGGTGGCGCACCATACCGGCCTCTATACCGATCCCGGTGAGCTGATCGTGAAGGCGCGCCGTCACGTGGAGTCGATCGCGGCGCTCACCGCGGATGAGGCCGCCTCGATCGGACCGATACTGCGCGCCGCCGTCATTGCCATCGAGCGCGTGGTGCGGCCGGAGCGGGTGTACGTGCTCTCCTTCAATGAGCGCGTGCGGCACGTGCACTTCTTCCTCCTGCCGCGGACCTCCAGCCTGCCGGCGGGACACATCTTCTCGGATCTCGTCCGGAACGCGCGGAGCCGGCTCCGGCAATGGAAGCTGGCTCGAAATCCCACCGCGGCTGACCGCGCGGCCGCCGCCGAGCGGCTCCGGAGCGACGACGCGTGGAAGTCGTTGAGCACCTAGTCCTGGGCGGGGGGCCCGCCGGCCTCCGGGCCGCGCAGGTCTTGGCCCAAGCCGGCCGGGACGTGCTGGTGCTCGAGAAGCACACCGAGGTGGGCCCCAAGAC
>DASSMN010000561.1:0-3191 GCA_035688885.1 Gemmatimonadales bacterium | reverse complement strand
GAGGCGCCGAGTAGTAGCTGATGGCCTGATAGTCCACCGGCGGGTAGGTGATGTTGGCCCATGAATGGGGCTCCGTCATCTTCTGCCACCCGCGGAACGCCTTGAGCCGCCACTCGAGCAGCCACGCCGGCTCCTGCTTCTTGGCCGAGATGAGGCGGATGATGTCCTCGTTCAGGCCTTTCGGCGCGACGTCGGCGTCGATGTCGGTGACGAAGCCGTATTTGTATTCCTTGGTGACCAGGCTCTCGACGGACGAGCTCATGCTTGCTCCTGGGTGGATCCAAACCGCACGTGATATTCGCAGTGGCTGCAGCCACTCAGCATATGACCGCGCCGTTCCACCTCGGCACCCAGCACCTGGGCGACGAAGCGCGCCTCAGCCGCGCACAACTCGGGGAAGCGCTCCGCCACGGCCGGAATGGCGCAGTTGTGCTCGGTGAGAGTGCCTTCACCGGTCCCGGCCCGAACTTCGGCCATGTACCCCTCGTCCGACAGCACCTTCCCCAGCGCATGCAGCCGTTCGGCCGGACTACGGCCCGCCAATTCGGAGTTGAGCCTGCTGGCCAACTCCGCAAAGTGAGCTTCGAGAAGCGCTACGGCTGCCTGGCGGCCATCGCGACGAACCATCTGGTCGAGGAGACCCGTGAGGGTTTCCTGATACCGTCGCGGGAACATGGCCTCGCCGGCGGCAGTGAGCCGGTACGCGTAGGCGGGTGCCCCTACGCCGCGATGCTCCCGGTCGTATCCGACCAGACCCGCAGCCTCAAGCTCCTTCAGATGATGGCGGACAGCGTTCAGCGACAGACCCATCCGTTCGCCCAGCTCCTTGGCCGTAAGCCGCTGCGCCAGCTTGAGCTGCACCAGCACCGCGTGGCGTGGCCCGCGAACACCGGCAACCGGGATTGGAACTAGAGGAAGGGCGGCTCCCATGTGGGAAATGTTAAGTAAGGAAGTCGGGATTGTCAATTCGCGCCAGCAGATTGGTGTGAATTCATCAAACTTGCTGCATCACATATACTTTGGGCCTCTGGCTCGAGCCTCATCTCATGAGCTGCAGTTGATGGTAGTATAGCTGGCAACTACCTTATTGCCCCTAGAGCTTCTGGCCTCGATCGAATCCACCTCCCATATTTGCCCCGTCAACGCTGTGTCCGGCTGTCCTCAGAAAAGGCGTTCCGATGACCATCCACCGCATTCGGCTCCTCGGCGATCCGATCCTCCGCGCCCGGTGCGAACCGATTACCAAACCGGGCTCAACTGCGGTTCGGGTCATCCTGGACGACATGCGGGAGACTCTGCGGGACTGGCAGTCCCGGTTTGGGAGCGGTCGCGCCATCGCGGCTCCGCAGATCGGGGCACCAGTGCGAATGATCTATTGTGAGATGGATCAGCCCTGGGCCCTGATCAATCCCGAGATCGTGGACATTGGCAACGAGGATTTCGAGGTCTGGGACGACTGCTTCTCGTTTCCCAACCTGCTGGTGAGGGTTTCGCGCTCGTACCGCATCCGGGTTCGCTACCAGAACACCAAGGGCGAGTGGCACGAGACCGATGTGGAAGGCGACCGGGCCGAGCTGCTGCAGCACGAAATCGATCACCTGGACGGCGTGCTGGCGGTGGACCGGCCACACGGCCTCGATCCGTTCTGTCTGCGCGAGGAATGGCACCGGCTTCACGGGCCAGCGGGCCGCTACGGACCGCCCGAAGACCGCAACACCAGCTACGCCACACCCATCACCGACGTCATCTAGCGACGGCGAGCAGCGACCGCTAGAACCAGCGTCCGATCCGCACGAACAGCGCGTCCCTTCCGCGAAGGGCGACGCCATATTCAAACCGCACCGGCCCCACGGGCGTCTCCGCCCCGAGCCCTGCCCGAATTCCCGCGGTCCAACCGCCGCCGGTGAATCGCGGCGAGCGCGCGTCGGTGCCTCCGGTCGCGAGCTCCATGCGGGCGAGCAGCGGCCCCTGAATAGGGACCGTGAAGAGCAGGCCCACCATGGCCTCCCGGTCGCCGCGGCGCTCGCCGATGTGATAGCCGGGAAAGCCGTCCTCGCCTCCAAGCGGGAAGCCGAGCTGAAGTGGAAGGCCGTCGCCCCACCCAAGCCGCAGGCGTGGGGTCAGTCGGACTACCCCCCACCGCGACCCCGTGCTGGCTTCGAACGCGAGCCGTTGGTACATCCCGGTCCATTGCGCCTCGGCGCGAAGGACGCGTCCGCGTTGCCGGGTCGCGGCGGTTACGCGGGCGATGCCGCCGATGGTCGAGCGAGCGGCTCGGCGCGGTTCATCCCAGGCCCGCGCTTCGACGCCGAGGCCAAGATCCCACCCGACCCCCAGCGGGCGCTCGATGCCGGCGAACCCGACTGCCTCTCGCGTGACCGCCGGACCGCGCTCGTCGCCGTGAGCGTCGAACCGCCGAACATCCTCGTTGGCCAGCCGCACCTCGAGCGTGGGCTGGAACAGCTGGCGCCCGACCTGGTAATTCCGTCGAAGTCCGACCAGCAGCTCGCGTCGGAGCTCGCCCAGGAACAGGGCGGTGCTGCCTTCGAGCGCCCGACCCGCCAGGCGCCGGTCTACCAGGCCGGCCCACATCCGGCCGCCGAGCTCGTTGTCGTAGGCCAAGCCCAACCCGGCGACGCGCCGCGCCGCCCGCCGCGCGCTCACCTCGAGCCGGACCGAGTCGGCCGCGCCGGAGGGGTTGAGCCATACCGACTCGTACGCCTCCGAGGCGGAGGCCAGAGTGCGAACCCGCCGCAGTAGCAGGCCGAAATCGACCGTGTCGCGCGCCATGCCGGGACCGAGGCCCAGCAGCCGGCTCAACGCCAGGCGCTCCGAGGTGTTGGCGTTGTCGAACCCGACCCCAACCAGGCGAGTGGGAAGCACCGGGAAGGGCCGTGCGGCAACGGGAGCGCACGTCGACGAGACCACCGTCGAGTCCGCCGCACGACGGCCCAGATCCAGCAGGCGGGCGATGTTGCCGCGGGAGAAATTGAGGCTGGCGAAGCCCTCGACGTCGGGCCGAACCATTATGTCGCCCGGCTGGAGGGAGTCGGGCGGCTGTTGGAAGAGGAATTGGACCAGCCGATCGGCCACGAGGAGCGGGGTGTAGGCCTCGACCGAATCCCGCGGGTGCTCGGTCGCATCGACCACGATGACCCGCTCGGCGCCTGCCCCCCGGGCCACCCGAACCG
>DASSMN010000203.1:0-3397 GCA_035688885.1 Gemmatimonadales bacterium | reverse complement strand
CGTCGCCTGGCGGACGAGCTCGCGCTCAGCGTCGGCGATACCGTGCGTCTCGGCACGGCACCGGATTCCATGCGGACCGTGGCCGTGGTGGCGGCCGTTTACGAGCCGAGGCCGGATCCCGCCCAGATCACCAAGGATGAGCGCTACGTTCGGCTGCACCTGCCGGACCTGGCCGCGTTGCTCGGCGCGCCCGACCGGGTCGACCGGTTCGGCGTCGGCCTGGCGGCCGGCGTGTCGGTGGACAGCGCGGTCGCGCGACTCGAGCGGAACGCATTCGGCTACCGGGCCTACCCCTCCTCCGTCATCGCATCCGGTTCGTCCCAGACTTTCCTGGTGGTGAGCCGGTTCCACCGCGCGATCGCGGTGATCACCATCGTCGCCAGCGCGGTTTTTCTCCTGTGCATCATGCTCCTCAAGGTGGAGGAGCGCCGGCTCGATGCCGCCGTCATGCGGTTCGTCGGCGTGCGTCGGCGTACCATCTTCGGCGCGCTGCTGCTCGAGGCCGCGCTGGTGGCCGTTGTGGGCTCGGTGGTTGGGACGGGACTGGCCTTCCTCGCCGGTGCCCTCACCAACGCGTACTACCGTCGCTTCTTCGACACCGCGCTCACGTTCTCGCTCATCACGCCGGGGATCGTCCTGTTCGGCGTCAGCCTGTCCCTCGCGCTCGGCGTCGCGGCCGGCGCGGTGGCCGCCTGGCGACTCGTGCGGACTCGTCCCATGGTGCTCTGGGGGCGGGGATGACCGGTCTGGCCTGGGGCCTCAAGAGCCTGGCCCGGCAGCCGCTCCGGACGGCGCTCTCGCTTGCGGGCATCGCGGTGGCGGCGGCGATGCTGCTCGACATGGTCATGCTGAGCGGCGGGATCGACAAGTCGTTCTCGGATCTGCTGCTCAAGCGGGGTTTCCAGATGCGGATCACGCCCAAAGGGACGCTGCCGTTCGATACCGAGGCCACCATTGCGGGGGCCTCGGAGATCGTCGGGGCGCTGCGGCGGGACCCCGCGGTGGCCGTGGCTGGAGCCGTACTGGGCACTTCGATCTACGGCCGCACCCGTGACTCACTGGTGACGCTGTTCGGCTACGGGGTCGAGCCCGAGGCCCAGTCGCTCTATCAGCTCACCGACGGGCGCGATCTGACGACGGCTGACACGACCGGCGTCCTCCTCAGCGAGCCGGCGGCCCGCGTCCTCGGCGCCTCGGTGGGTGACACCGTGACCCTTGTGGGGCGCCTGGATCCGCAGCTGGTCACTGCTGCCGTCGGCCGCCGTCTGGTGGTGCGCGGCACGGTGCGCTGGATCTACGACTATCGGGGGCAGCCGTCGGTAGGCACCGTGTTGCCGCTGATGCAGCGGCTCTCCCAGCACGAGGCGGCCGACCGCGCCTCCCTCATCCTGGTGCGGGCCCGCGCCGACAGCCTGGTTCCGGCGCTGGCGGACCGGCTTCGGCGGCAGTTCCCGCAGATCGAGGTGAACAGCGTGGCCGAGCTGGTCGCACACTTCCGTGAGCGGCTGGTGTACTTCCGGCAGCTCTCCTACATCCTGGGGACGATGAGCCTCATCGTGGCCGTGCTGCTGATCGCGACACTGCTGACGATTACCGTCAACGAGCGGCTGGGTGAGATCGCGACCCTCCGCGCCATCGGCGTGAGCCGCGCCACGGTGGTGGGGCAGGTCCTGGCCGAGGGGACCGCGCTGACCTTGGCCGGGGCGCTGCTCGGATTGGGCCTGGGGCTCGTGACCGCGCGCTACCTCGATGCCATTCTGACCAGCTTTCCCGGGTTGCCGGCGGCGTTCTCGTTCTTCGTGCCCCGCGCGGACACGCTGGCCTTCGCCGCGATCGTGCTGTTCGTAACCGGCGCGCTCGCGGGCCTCTACCCCGCGTGGCTGGCCGCGCGCGCGCCGATCGCGGCCACCCTGCGGGCCGAGGCCACGTGAGCGCGCCGCCGCTGCTGGCTCGAGAGCTTCGTAAGGACTACCCGATGAACGGTGAGACCGTGCACGCGTTGCGCGGGGTCTCGCTGCGGGTGGACCACGGCGACTACGTGGCCATCGTGGGTCCCTCGGGGAGCGGCAAGTCCACGCTGTTGCAGCTGCTGGGCGGCATCGATACGCCCTCCTCGGGGTCGGTCGAGCTGCTGGGCACCGCGCTCGAGACGCTTCGCGACAGCGCGCTCACCCGACTGCGCCTCACCCGGCTGGGCTTCATTTTCCAGCGATTTCACCTGCTACCGGTGCTCACCGCGCGAGAGAACGTGGAGCTGCCCATGGCCGAAGCCGGCGTGCGCCGGCCCGAGCGGCAGGCGCGCGCACGCGAGCTGCTCGACTTCGTCGGCCTGGGCCACCGCGCGGAGCACCGCGCGACGCAGCTCTCGGGCGGGGAGATGCAGCGCGTGGCCATCGCGCGGGCGCTCGCCAACCGCCCCGCGGTCGTGCTCGCCGACGAGCCCACCGGCGAGCTCGACGCGGCCACGGGGCAGGAGATTCTGGCGCTGTTCCGGCGGCTCCAGCAGAGCGGCACGACTCTGGTCGTCGTCACCCACGACGACCGGCTGGCCGCCGAGGCCGGCCGGGTGATTCACATGCTCGACGGCACCATCCGCGACTGATGCTCATCACACTGGCCTTCCGCCATCTCTGGGTCCGGCGGGTGCGTTCGCTCTTTCTGCTGCTCGGCTTCGCCATCGGCGTCGGAGTGATGGTCGTACTGCTCTCCGTGGGCGAGGCGATGCTGAACCAGAGCCGCGACGTGTCACTGGTGGGTGGCGGCGAGGTGACCGTGCTGCCCCTCGGCCTCGACGTCGAGGCCATGCGCACGGGCGGTTTGAGCGGGATGTTCTTCGCGATTGACCGCGCGCGCTTCCTCACTCGCCAGGTGCTCGGCGGTCCGCGCCAGGCCGGAGTGGTTCGAACCGTGGCGCCGGTGATCGAGGGGAAGCTGCTGTATCTGTGCAAAGCCTCGACCCCTTGTCGCCCGGCGGCGGTCCGCGCGGGCGGAGAGATCCCCAGCCGCGCGGCGGCGCTCGGGGCAGGGCTGGATGTGCGCCAGGGCCACTGGACCGACTCCCATGCGGACTCGCTCTGGGTCGCGCCGAGCCGGCAGCAGCTGTATGACGAGCTGGACCGCTTTCACCTGCCTTCCCGGCCGGACAGCACCTGGGCCGAGTGGCAGTACTTCAACGTCGTCCGGTCGCCCGCCGAGTGGTGGTACGTGACCTATCTCGTGGGCGGCGCGCTCCCGGACGGCCGCTGGGGCGGCCGACTCCTCGTGACACACCGGCGTTCCGATGGTCGCTACGATCGCTTCATCGCCGATGTCCCCTCCGGCGGCGTCGTGCTCGATACTGCCCGGGCCGATCTCGTCATAGGGTCCAGCGCCGTCCGGCAACACGATGGCGTGTATC
>DASSMN010000594.1:0-3837 GCA_035688885.1 Gemmatimonadales bacterium | reverse complement strand
GCTCCAGCGCCTGCTGCCCGGTGTAGGCCCGTACCACCGAATAGCCATTTGGCCCCAGGATGCTTTCGATGGAGCGCGCCGACCATTCCTGATCGTTGGCGATGAGCACGAGTGGGGAAGCCGGTGGCTTGTCTCGGTTTGCCATTGAAATGGGTGCCAGGGTGATGAGGAACGCGACGGGTCCGGATCGGCCGAACGCAGGAGTCGTGCGGGGCCCGCCGAAACCGACAAGGACTTGTGCGGTAGCACGTTAGCGCGAAGCCTCGGGGCAGACCGGGAGCCCGCCGCTGACACCGCGCAACAGTTTGCGGGTCTGGATGCCACGCCCGGGGCCTAGCGCGGTTGTGGCGCGAAAACGCGATCAGGTGTGGGCCCGCCACAACGCCAGCCATCCGGTCCTGACCTGGCGGCAGTCGTACTATAACTTCTAAGACACGAACCTACAATAGCTTAGGACGCTATTTGCCGGCCCGCCAGCCCGGGACCGGGTTGCGGAAATTTGCGGCGTCATCCTTGAACCGCAGGCGGTCGTCCCCGGCCGTTCATTTCAGCTCTTACGCGGACAAATTCGTATGACCCAGCACGTAGAGCCCGATCCGGTCGGACCGGTGGGCACCGGCGCGGCAGAGGAGCCGGCCCATGCGGCCAGTGAGCTGCCTCAGGAGCCGACCATTGAGCGGTCGCGGTTCAGCCAGTGGCTGGCCAGTTTTGGTTTGGGAGAATTTCAGAACCCACTGCTCACGCGCTCCCGCCCTCCCGCGCCCAGGCGGCGTCCCTGAGCGAGCGCGCGAACGTGAGTGGGATCACCAAACGGCAGGTGGGGACGCGTTAAGCTAGCGACTGATTGCTTCTCATTCGGACCCGAGCCGCGAGTCGATATCACCAGCATGGGAACCGCAACTTCAGGAGTACGTCGGCGCCAGTTGGCGGCGAGTCTGGCACCGCGGCGAGCCCGCTCTAGTGCGTGGGCTCGCGCGCGCCGTCGCGCCAGGCCGCTCGCGGCCGCCGTATCCTCCCAGCTGCAACGCAGCCTGAACTTGCTGCTGGCGCTGCTGGCGTTGCTGGCGCTGCTGCCGGTGTTCGTGCTGCTGGCCGTGCTGGTCAAGCTCACCTCGCGCGGCCCGGTCTTCTATCTCCAGGAGCGGGTCGGCCTCGACCGTCGCGGCCCCGGCCCCGACGCCCACAACCACCGCCGGGTCACCGACCTCGGCGGCCGGCCGTTCACCATCTACAAGTTCCGCACGATGCACGTCGACGCCGAGCGCCACAGCGGCGCCGTCTGGGCCGCCCAGGCCGATCCCCGGGTCACCCCGGTGGGCCGGGTGCTGCGCCAGTACCGGCTGGACGAGCTGCCCCAGCTCCTCAACGTGCTCAAGGGCGAGATGAACATCGTGGGCCCCCGGCCCGAGCGGCCCACCATCTTTGCCGAGCTCCGCAGCCACATCGCCGAGTACCCGCTGCGCCAGCGGGCCAAGCCGGGCATCACCGGGCTGGCCCAGATCAATCACCACTACGACCGCTCGCTGGACGATGTGCGCACCAAGGTGAGCTACGACCTGGAGTACATCCGCCGCCAGAGCCTGCGCGAGGACCTGCGCATCATGCTCAAGACCATCCCCGTCATCCTCCTCCGCCGCGGCGGGTGGTGAGCCGGGGCCTCGCTCAGGACTGTGATGGCGAGGGCTGCAGCGTAATTCCCTTTCGCATCGATACCTCCCGGTACAGCTCCTCCCAGCGATCGGCCACTTTAGTCAGCGCGTACCTGGTTCGGATGAGCTCCCGGCCTCGCGCGCCCAGGCTCCGCCGCTGCTCCTCAGGCAGCTCCATGAGCCGCACCATTGCCGCCGCGAGCGCTTCGTCGTCCCGTGGCGGCACCAGGTAGCCGGTCTCCCCTTCGAGCACGGCCTCCTCGTTGCCGCCGACCCGGGTGGTCACGATCGGCAGCCCGCCCGCAGCCGCCTCCAGCAGCACCATCGGCATCCCCTCCCACGCCGAAGACATGACGTATCCGTCGGCCGCACTGACGACCGCGGGCACGTCGCTCCGGACCCCGAGGAACCGAACCGAATCGCCCAGCGCGAGCTCCCGGGCCAGGGCCTCGGTCTCCTCTCGGAGCGAGCCCTTTCCGACCAGCAGCAGCACGGCGGTGGGATGCCGCGCGCGCGCCCGCGCGAAGGCGCGGAGCATGTTGGGGTAGTCCTTGGCCACCTCGAACCGCCCTACGGCCAGCCACACGAATGCGGCGTCCAGGCCGAGGGACGCCCGCAGCTCACCCCGCAGCGTCGGCGGCACGCTGAGAAACGGGGTCGCGTCGACTCCGTTGGGCACCACCCGCAGGATCCGGCTGGGCACGATCCGATCCCGAACATGGCGCTCGGCCGCCAGCTGGCTGATGATGGTCATGTGGTCTACCAGGCCGTTGGTCAGCCGGTAACCCCACATCCACCCTTCGCCCGCTTCATAGATATTGTGGATGGTGGAGACCAGGACCGGGATCGGCGCCACCAGCCGCAGCGCCCGAGCCATCAGGTTGGCATGGACCATGTGGCTGTGCACCACGTCCGGCCGCCAGGCGCGAATGATCCGCGCTGCCCGGAGAAAGCCGCGTGGGTCGGGTACGCCGCGGCGCATCTCGAGCGACGCGACGTTGAGCCCCGCGGCCTGCGCCTGAACGCCCATCGGGCCCAGCGCGGTGAGCGAGAGGATCCGGATCTGGTGGCCCCGTTGCTGGAGCTCGCGCGCGGCGGCGATGAGCTGGCTATCGGCGCCCCCCATGCCCATGCTGGTGGACAGGAACAGGATTCTCACGTATCCCGCTCCTGCGATCCGGCCATCTGGCGCCGGAGCACCCGTTTGACTCCCGGCGGCACGTAGGCGTAGGCGTGTCGCGCCACGGAATAGAGATACATCCACCGGGGCAGCCCGAGCTCGCGCACGCTCTGCGCCTGTACCCGCGCCAGATCCCGCTGCCGCTCCACGTACTCCAGCGTCCGATGGAAGAAGCTGGCGTCGTGCACGTAGTGCTCGCCGAGCACCTCGGGCACGTTGGCCAGCTCCCAGCCCAGCTTGGCCACCCGCAGATAGAAGCGCTGGTCGATGAGGTTGTTCACGATGGGATAGCCGCCGGCCTCGACCCAGGCCTGGCGCCGGAAGGTGGCCAGCGTATGGGCGATCGGGACGTACTTGGCCATCGCGTCGCGCACAGCGGGATGGCCGGTGGGCGGCATCCGGACGTAGCGCTCGTTGCGCCGCTCGTCCACCAGCACGTAGTGACCTCCAACGATCCCGACCCGCGGGTTGGCATCGAGCAGCGCGACCTGGAGCCCCAGCCGCTCGGGGTAGCTCCGGTCGTCGAAATCCTGCCGGGCGACGTATTCCCCACGAGCGTGTTCCACGCCAAAGTTGTACGCGGTGGCGACGCCCAGGCGACCCGGCGTGAAGACCCGTACGCGTGGGTCGCTCGCCTCGACCTGGCGCAGTGCGGCGAGCGTGTTGTCGGTGGACCCGTCGTCCACCAGAATGAACTCGAAATCCGTATAGGTCTGGGCCAGGATGCCCGGAATGGCGCGGTCGAGGTACGGCTCGCCGTTGTAGACCGTGCTCACGACGCTTACCCGGGGCGTCATGGAGCGGGATTGCCCTCGGCCTCAGGCGGCAGGGTACGGGCACGGGCCGCGGCGGGCGCGCCCCCCGGTCGGCGCCCGACGGCGATGGGCCGCGCGGGGATCGGCTGCATCGGCACGGCCGGTCTCCGCAGCCCCTTGTAGACGGTCATCCCGACCAAGATGGCCATCACATACCAGGCCGATTTCTGGTCCTCCCACGTCAGTGGCAGTA
>DASSMN010000166.1:0-2203 GCA_035688885.1 Gemmatimonadales bacterium | reverse complement strand
CCGAATTGGGCGACGCCACCCGCGCGGTCGCCTGGCTGCAGCGGTACGCCCCGGCGGGGGACCTCCATTTTCAGATGCACCTGCGCTGCGATCCGCCCTTCACGCCGATCGAGAACGACCCGCGCTTCCGATCGCTGCTGCTGCGTCCCCGGCCGGCCGGGTCGCGAGGGTGCTGACGCGGAGGCCGGCCGGCCGATCGCGACGTCAGTCGCCGGTGGCCAGGCGATAGGATCGCAGCCGCGCCTCGTGGTCGTAGATCTGCGACGCCAGCATCAGCTCGTCCGCGCCGGTGCGGGCGACGATCTCCTCCAGACCGCGCCGGATGGTGGTCGGCGAGCCCGCGACGGTGTACGCCAGCATGTCGTCAATCAGGTGCCGGTCAGCCGGCGCGAGCCGGTCGGGCAGCGTGTCGTCCGGCGGCGGGAGGCGTCCGGGATGTCCGCGCCGCAGGTTCACGAAGGCCTGTTGCAGCGAGGTGAACAGACGGCGGCCTTCGGCGTCGGTGTCCGCCGCGAACAGGTTCACGCCCAGCATGACGTACGGCCGCTCGAGCCGGGCCGAGGGCCGGAAGGCGCGCCGATAGACCTCGAGCGCGGGCAGCAGCGCCGCCGGCGCGAAGTGCGAGGCAAAGGCGTAGGGCAGCCCCAGCTCGGCCGCGAGCTGCGCGCCGAACAGGCTCGAACCCAGGATCCAGATCGGCACGTCGAGTCCCTCGCCGGGCACCGCCCGCACCCCGTGCCCCGGCTTCACCGGGTGGAAGTAGTCCATCAGCTCCAGCACGTCCTCGGGAAAACTCTCGGCAGCCATCGGCCCGCGGCGGAGCGCGCGGGTGGTGAGCTGGTCCGACCCGGGCGCGCGGCCCAGTCCGAGGTCGATGCGGCCCGGATGGAGCGACGCGAGGGTGCCGAATTGCTCGGCGATCACCAGCGGCGAGTGATTGGGCAGCATGATGCCGCCGGCGCCCACCCGAATCGTCGAGGTGCCGCCGGCCACATGGCCGATCACCACCGCGGTGGCCGCGCTCGCGATTCCCGGCATGCCGTGGTGCTCGGCGAGCCAGAATCGGCGGTAGCCCCATCGCTCGACGTGCTGGGCGAGATCGAGCGAGTGGCGAAAGGCCAGTGCGGCGTCGCCGCCTTCGATGATCGGGGCCAGGTCGAGAACGGAGAGAGGGACCACGGGCTTTCGGCGACTGGAGGGACATCCGACTTCGTTCGAGGCACACTCATGGCAGCCTACCTGATTGCCGGCGCGCTGTCCAGCGGGAGCCCGCGGCGTCATCATCGCCGGCTCGGCTTGCTCCGGCGTCCGGCTCGCCATGCCGCACGTCCCTGCCGACTTGCCGGGCTTTCGATCGCCTGCACTATTAGAGCATGGATCCTCTTTCCGACGTGCTGCGTGCGATCCGGCTGAACGGCGCCTTCTTTTACGTCTTCGAGGGCATCGCGCCGTGGTCCCTCGCGGTCGCTCCCGCGCGCCAGCTCGTGCCGCCGGTGCTGCCCCACGCCGACCACCTGATGGCCTACCATATCGTGACGGCCGGCACCTGCTGGATCGGGGGCGCGGAGGACGACCCGGTGGAGCTCCACCCCGGCGACGCGATCCTGTTCCCCCACGGCGACGCCCACTACGCCTCGAGCCAGCGCGAGGAGCGGCGGGGCCGGCCCTACAATCACGCGCCGTCACGTCCGCTCGAGACCATCCGGCTGGGTGCCGGTGCCGGGGCCCGCGTGAGCGTGGTGTGCGGCTTCCTGGGCTGCGATGCCCGTCCGTACAACCCGCTGCTCGCGGCGCTCCCGCGGAGCATGCACGTGCGGGGGATCGGCTCGGGGTGGCTGGCGGAGTTCCCCCGTCAGGTGGTCGCCGAGGCGTGGCAGACCAGGGTGGGCGGGTCCACCATGCTCACCCGGATGGCGGAGCTGATGTTCGTGGAGGTCCTCCGGCGCTACACCGAGGAGCTGTCTCCGCAGCGCGCAGGCTGGCTCGCCGGACTCAGAGACCCCGTCGTGGCGCCCGCGCTCGCGGCGCTCCATGCGCGTCCGGCCCACGCGTGGACCCTGCCGGAACTGGCGCGAGTCGCGGCCACGTCGCGCACGGTGCTGACCCAGCGATTCTCGGAGCGCATCGGCCTACCGCCCATGCAGTACCTGACCGAGTGGCGGCTCCAGCTCGCCGCGGAGCAGCTGGCGAGCGGCACGAGGAA
>DASSMN010000580.1:0-7042 GCA_035688885.1 Gemmatimonadales bacterium | reverse complement strand
GCTCACCACCAACTGGCGGACGATCTTGCCGCCGGCCGCCGCCACCTCGGCGGCAATCGCCGGCCGCTGGATGGCCGCCCCTCCCGAGCCTCGCACGGTCAGCCGGAACGAGACCTTGCCGAAGGTGATCGTGTCCTCGAGACCGAGATGCCCGGCGGCCACCCGGGTGCCGTTGATGCAGGTGCCGTTCGAGCTGCCCACGTCCTTCACGTCCACCCCATCCGCGCCGACCGTGAGCTCGGCGTGGCGGCGGGAGATGGTGGGGTCGTAGATCGCGATGTCGCTGGAGACTCCTCGTCCGACGACGAGGGTCCGACCTTCGGGCAGCTCGAACGTCTGGTCACCGGCGGTGCTGACGAGGCGCAACGGGGGCATGCGGGAATATAGGGCGACGGCAGGGCCGGCGGATCAGCCCCGCTGTGCGAGCGCCAGCGCCAGCAGCACCGCCCTGGCCTTGGCCTCGGTCTCGCGCCACTCGGCCAGCGGGTCGGAGTCGGCCACGATGCCGGCGCCGGCCTGAATCCAGGCCCGGCCGCCTCTGATGATGCAGGTGCGGATGGTGATCGCGGTGTCCATGGTGCGGGCGCCCCAGCCGATGTAGCCCACCGCGCCGGCGTAAGGGCCGCGGCGCACCGGCTCCAGCTCATCGATGATCTGCATCGCGCGCACCTTGGGCGCGCCCGACACGGTGCCCGCCGGAAACGACGCCGCCAGCGCCGCGATTGCGTCGAGGCCGGGCCGGAGCCGGCCCCGGACCTCGCTCACCAGGTGCATGACGTGGGAGTACCGCTCGATGGTCATGAACGCGGTCAGCCGAACCGAGCCGAACTCGGCGACGCGACCCACGTCGTTCCGTCCCAGGTCCACCAGCATCAGGTGCTCGGCGCGTTCCTTGGGGTCGGCGGTGAGCTCGGCCGCGAGCGCCGAGTCTTCCTCCGCGGTGGCCCCGCGCGGCCGGGTGCCGGCGATCGGCCGCAGCGTCACCTCGCCATCCTCCACCCGCACCAGAATCTCGGGCGAGCTGCCGATGACGTGGATGTCGTCGCAGTGGAGATAGTACAGATACGGCGCCGGGTTGAGCGCCCGCAGATAGCGATAGGTGAGCAGCGGATCGGGCGCCGCAACCTCGAGTCGGCGCGACAGCACGGTCTGGAACGTGTCGCCCGCAGCGATGTACTCCTTGATGCGCCGGACGTCGTCCTGGAACCGCTGGTCGGCGTAGGGCGAGACCGCGGCTGGCAGTACCGGCTGCGGGTCCAGCGCGAGGGGCCGGATGGTTCCCGGGACGGCGAGACGGCCGATCCAGTCGTCGATCCTGGCGCTCGCCGCCGCGTACAACCGGCGCAGCTCCTCTTCGCCGACGTCGGCGGCGACCTCGACGGTGGCGATCACCGTGGCGCGATTGTACAGGTTGTCGAGCACGAGCAGGGTATCGGCCAGCATCATCACCGCGTCCGGCAGCTGGCGATCGTCGGGCGGCGCGTCGGGCAGCGATTCGATGGTGCGCACCACGTCGTAGCCGAGGTAGCCGACGGCGCCGCCGATGAACCGGGGGAGCCCGGGCACGTCCACCGGCGGGTGGCGGCGCAGCAGGCCGCCCAGATGCTCGAGCGGCGGGAGGTCGGTGGTCACCGGACGCCAGCCGTCGCGCGCGGTCCACCGCTCGCAGCGACGGCCGCGATAGCGGTACACCTCGCTCGGGTCGGTCGACAGGAACGTGTAGCGGGCCCAGCGCTCGCCGCCCTCGAGCGACTCCAGCAGGAACCCGTACGGCCCCCGATGCAGCTTGGCGAACGCCGACACCGGCGTATCGCCGTCGAGCACCACCTGGCGGGTCACCGGGACCATGCCGGCTGCCTGCCGTGCGCGCTCGGCAAAGGACTCGAAGCTCATGGCGATTGGGGCGCCGCGACGAGGTACGTCCCCGGGGCGGGCAGCGCGGCCTGGAGGTTGTCCGGCGCCGGGCGCGTGGTGGGCAGCAGGGCCAGGGTCTGGCCGGTGCCCAGCACCTGCCCGATGCCCAGGGCCCGCTCGTACAGGGCGTCACTGCCGTACACGGCGCGCGCCTTGGCCGGCGCGGAGAAGTAGCGGGGGTACTTGAACACGACCGACGCCCCCTCGCTGAACGGCACGCTGGACACCACGTCGAGGCCGTACACGCCGGGACGAGGGTGGATCTCGACCTTGACCGGCTGCCCGCTGTCGGCATGGAAGGTCTGCGGGGCGAACGAGACTTCGGCGAACACGACGTTCTCGGGTGGGCCGTGGCGCAGCACGATGACGCGGGACTCGCCGGCCGTGAAGGTGACGGCCGTATCGGACGGCGGCGGACCCGCGGTCTCGAGCACGATGGCCGACGCGAGCGGCACGACGCGGGTGGGCGTCGGCTCGCCGCCCTTGGCGGCGGAGGGTGCGCGTCCGCCGCAGGCGGCCAGCGTGGCGCACAGACAGCTTGCCGCTCCCACCCGGTGCCGGAATATTGCCGTCATCGACTTTCCGTCAGCGTGGGAGGTACGCCGTGCACCGAGGGGTCCGGCTGGCGATGGTGATGCTGCTGGCTCCCGCCGCTCCGCTGGCGGCGCAGGCCTGGAACGCGCCCGCGGCCACGGCCCTGGTGCGCCGCGCGGTCGAGCGGCGCCTCGCGGCGCAGGCCGATTCGTCGCTCGTGAGCTATCGCACCCGGGCGCATGGCTTCGTCTTCTTTCTGGCGCAGGTGGGCGAGGGGCTGACCGAGCCGCCCCGACTGGTCAAGGCCGACGAGCTGCGCGTGGAAGTGTATTGGCGGGCCCCGGACCGGAGCAAGCAGGTGATTATCGGGTGGCGCGACGGCCGGTTCCTGCCCACCGACATCAACTATCACCGCGATCACCTCGGCATCGTCACCAACAATTTCGGGAACGTCATCCGGATCGGCGAGGGCGACGAGGTGCGCGACGTGCCGCATCCGCTCTCGCCGGCCGGCCTCGGCGCGTACGACTACGCGCTGGGCGATTCGCTCGCCATCCGGACCGCGGCGGGAGTCACGCTGGTGCGCGAGGTGCAGGTCCGGCCGCGGGTGTTCACCGCGCCGCTGGTGGTCGGCACCCTGTACCTCGACGTCGCCACCGCCGAGCTGGTTCGGTTCCGCTTCAGCTTCACGCCGGCGGCCTACCTCGATCCCGAGCTCGAGGACATCAGCATCGCGCTGGAGAACTCGCTCTACGAGCAGCGCTACTGGCTGCCCTACCGCCAGGAGATCGAGATCCGCCGCCGGACCAAGTGGCTCGACTTCCCGGCCCGGGGCATCATCCGGGGCCGGTGGGAGATCGAGGGCTACGATTTCAACCCGCCGCTTCCCGAGGGGCTGTTCGGGGGGCAGGCCATCGCCGGGCTGCTGGCGCCGCAGCCGAGCGACTCGACCTGGCCCGAGCCGCTCGACCAGGCGGTGGCGGGGGTGGCCGCGCCGGTCAACCGGCAGGACATGGACGCGCTGCGGGTCGAGGTCGAGCGGATCGCCGGCGCCCGGGCACTGAGCGGGCTCCCGTCCGACCGCCTGGCTGCCGGGTCCGTGAGCGACGTGGTTCATGTGAACCGGGTCCAGGGGCTGGCGCTCGGCTTCGGCGCGGCGGTCGGACTGGGGCAGCGGCGGGTGCAGGTGCGACCGTGGGTCGGCTACGGGACCTCGGATCACCGCGTGACCGGCGGACTCGAGATCGGGGCCGGCCTCGGCGCCACCCAGGTAACCTTCACCGGCGAGCGGCGCATCCGGGATCTGAGCGACCTGCCGGTGATCTCGCCGGTCCTCAACTCGCTTCTGGCTCAGGAAGGCGGCAAGGACTACGGCGACTACCTGCTGCTCACCGGAGCGCGGGTGGGCCTGCGGCACCGGTTGAGCGGGCGGACGGCCCTGCTGCTGAGCGCCGGAGCGGAGGAGAGCCGCTCGGTCGACACCCGGGCCACGCCCGCCACGGGCCGCTATCGTCCCAACCCCGCGCTGGGGTCGGGCACCTGGGGTGTCGGGAGCGTCGAGCTGGAGCGGGCGAGCGGGGGCATCGCGGTCAGCCACGACCTGCAGGGGCGGCTGAGGCTCGAGGGTGGGACCGGGCCGGCTGACTACGCGCGCCTCACGCTGGAGGGTCGCTGGCAAACCCTGCTGGCGGGACACCAGCTGGTCACTCGGACATTCCTGGGCACGGCCACGGCGGGGTTGCCGGTCTATCGGAGCTTCGTCCTGGGCGGCCGCGGGACCCTGCTGGGCGAGCCGTTCCGGGCCTACGGTGGGCGTGACGTGGCGCTGGGTCAGGTCGAATGGCGGTTCGAGGCTCCGGTGCCGGCGATTCCGCTGGGGTCGTTCGCCTCGACCGGCCACCGGCTGACCGTGGCGCCGTTCTTCGCGTTGGGGGCTGCCGGCCGGCCCGTCGGCGGGGTGCCCTGGGGCTCGAGCGACGGCGCGCGGCCGGTGGCCGGGGTGGCCCTGGAGTGGTTCATGCGACTCCTTAGGATCGAGGCCGGCATTGGCCTCCGTACCGGCGATTTCGGGCTCACGGTCGACGTGAACCGGGACTGGTGGGGCTTGTTGTAGCCCTCTTATCTTCCCCCGTCGGCGTCCCCGCCGCGCGTCCCCGCCGTCCTTCATGACCGCCCGAGCTGAATCGCATGCAGTTCACCGACGAATGGCTGGTGCACACGATTGAGCCGCTGTTGCCCGATGGGACGGTCGCGTCCATCCGGCAGGAGCCGGCGTCGGCGCCCACCTCGCTGTGGGAGATTCTGGTGCAGCGCAAGCTGCTGGCCGACCCGGACATCCTGCAGGCCATCAGCAAGCGGTTCCGGATTCCGGTGGCCGACCTCAGCAAGCTGGACCTCAAGCTGCAGCAGGCCGTGCCGGAGCAGGTGGCTCGGCGGTTCAACGTGGTGCCCGTCGGTCAAACCGACTCGTATCTCGAGATCGCCACCGCCAATCCGTTCGATATCGACGCCGAAAAGATGCTGGCGTTCGCCACCGGGCGCGAAGTGCGCATGCTGCTCGGCTCGCCCACCACCATCCGGCACCGGCTGGACGAGCTCTATCGCAGCGAAGACGTCGCGATGAACCGGTTGCTCGAGGGGATCGGCGGCGACTTCGAGGTCAAGGAGCTTCAGGACGACGACGACACCGCCGCCAGCGCGGAGGAGGCCAGTCAGCGGCCTATCATCCGGCTGGTGGACGTGATGCTGGCCGACGGCGTCACCAGCCGCGCGAGCGACATTCACGTGGAGCCCATCGAGGGCGGCGTGGTGGTGCGCTACCGGATCGATGGCGTGCTTCGGCAGGTCATGAAGATCCCGCGCAACGCCGGCCTGCCCCTGATCTCCCGGATCAAGATCATGTCCGGGCTCGACATCGCCGACCGGCTCAGGCCACAGGATGGCCGGGCCCGCGTGAGCGTCAACGGCGAGGCAGTCGACCTCCGGGTCTCGACTCTGCCGGCCTCACTGGGCGAGAAGGTCGTGATCCGGATCCTGAGCCAGCGCGCCACGGTGCTGAGCCTGGACGCGCTCGGCATGCACCAGGACGAGCAGGAGGGGGTGCGAAGCCTGCTCACGGCCAAGGAAGGGATCCTGCTCGTCACCGGCCCTACCGGATCGGGCAAGACCACCACGCTGTACTCGGCCATCCGGCTGATCCAGAGCGAGGGCGTCAACATCGTCACGGTGGAAGACCCGGTGGAGTACCGCCTGGGCGAGAACATCGTGCAGGTGCAGGTACACGAGAAGGCCGGCCTCACCTTCGCTTCGGCGCTCCGCTCGATCCTGCGGCAGGACCCCGACGTGGTGCTGATCGGCGAGATCCGGGATCAGGAGACGGCGCAGATCGCGCTGCAGGCCTCGCTCACCGGCCACCTGGTGCTCTCGACCCTCCACACCAACGACGCGCCCAACGCGGTCACCCGGCTGGTCGACATGGGGATGGAGGCGTACAAGATCGCCTCGGCGCTTCGGGGGGTGGTGGCGCAGCGGCTGATGCGGCGGCTGTGCCGGGCCTGCCGCCGCACGGCCACGCAGCCGGTGCCCGAGCGGGCGGCCCGGTACATCCCCGCCGGCACCACGCTGTACGAGGCCGTCGGCTGCGGCGAGTGCGCCCACACCGGCTACCGCGGCCGGTTCAGCATCGTGGAAGTGCTCACCGTCAACAGCGACATCGAGCGGCGGATCGGCCAGGGGGCCACCGCGGACCAGATCGCCGAGGCGGCGCGGCGCGCCGGTATGCGCTCGCTGTGGGAGAGCGGGCTGCGCCACGTGCTGGCCGGCGAGTCGACTCTGGACGAGCTCCTTCGGGTCACCGACGTGCCGATGGAGGCCAAGGCGGCCCCCGCCGAGCCGCCGGCCCGCGATGGTCGCGGCCTCGAACGCCCTGCCTCGGGACCGGCCGGACCGGCCGCCACTCCGGCCGCCCCGCCACCGGCTCCCGCGCCCGCGTTTCCCTCGCTCGACTTCATGGACATGGAGCTGGTGGATGAGCCGGGCGGAACCTCCGCCGGGATCGGAGCGCGAGGCCGGGGCACCAAGGTCCTGCTGGTCGAGGACGAGGATCAGCTCCGCCGGGTGATGAAGGACCTGCTCGAGCGTGAAGGCTACGTCGTATCGGAGGCCCGGGACGGCATCCAGGCGCTGGACCAAGTGGACCGGTACGCGCCCGACATCATCGTGCTCGATCTCAACCTTCCCGGCATCGACGGCTACAGCGTGCTGCAGCAGCTTCGGTCGCGACCCGCCACCCGCACCATCCCGGTCATGGTGCTCACCGCCAAGGGCGAGGAGGACAACGAGGTGCGGGTGTTCGAGCTCGGCGCCGACGACTTCATCACCAAGCCGTTCCGCGCCCGCGCGCTCTCGGCGCGCCTCGAGGCCGTGCTCGGCCGGCGCCGCGCTTGAGTCGCCCGCCGACCACCTCTTCCGACACCGCCGCCCGACCATTCAGCCCAGTGGACGCCGGCTCGGCGGTCGGACCGCCTGATGGGGCCGAAGGCCTGGCGCTCATCAAGCCGGCCGTGCGGGCCCAGTCCGCCTACACGCTGAGCGC
>DASSMN010000577.1:0-3103 GCA_035688885.1 Gemmatimonadales bacterium | reverse complement strand
CCTGGTTCTCGCTGCTGGCCGCCTGAAACGCGAGCAGGCGGAGCTCGCGGTCGGTCAGCGTCGCGCGCCAGCGCTCGAGCTCGTCCCAGGCCAGGGTGGCCTCGCGTTCCGCCGCGGCGAGCTCCCGTCGCTGCGCGTAGGCGTCCGCCAGCCGGAGCCGCGCGTCGTAGCGGGAGATGTGCTGGGTGCTGTCGAGCGAGCGAAGGTAACCGGCAAACGCGCGCTCGGCGGCCGCCAGGTCGCCGCGGGCCAGCGCGAGCCGGCCCTCGTCGTACGCGAGATTGGCGCGCCAGCGCGGCCCCTCGAGCTTCGGCAGCAGCCGCCGCGCATCGGCCAGCGCCTGCTCGGCGGCGGGCCAGTCGCGCTCGCGCATGGCGATCGTCGCGAGCATCTGGTCCGAGCCGAACTGGTCCAGCGTCTCACCGGTGCCCTGATAGAACGCCAGGGCTTCACGGGTGCGCTGGCGCGCCTGCACCGCGTCGCCCTCGGCGAGCGCGATCAGCGCCAGGAACTTGCGAGCGTTCATCGCGCTCGAGCGGTCGCCCTGGGCCTCGAACATTGCGATCGCACGGTTCAGATGTTGGGCGGCAGCCGCAAAATCATCAATCTGCATTGCGATGACGCCCAGACCGGTGTTGGCGCTCGCCACGGCCCACTGATTGTGCGAGGCCTCCCCTTCGGAGGCGGCGAGCCGGAAGTCCTGCATCGCCGGGCCCAGGTCGCCGCGCTTCCGCTGCAGGTTTCCCCGGTTCATGACCGTCACGGCCAGCCAGCTGCGGTCCCGCGCCTGCTGGAATCGGCGCTCCGCCTCGGCGAAGGCCGCGAGTGCGGAATCCTCGCGGCCGCGCCAGTCGAGCAGGCGACCCAGACCGCGGAACGCCTGGGCCTGGGTTCTGAGCTCGCCGGACCGGCGGGCGAGCTCGATGCTGGCAGCGGCTTCCGCGGTGGCGCCCGAATCGGCCAGGAGAGCCCGGATCATGGCCCGGCGCCAGCCCCGCTCCGCCTGCAGATCGAGCGCGTCCGGAGGAATGAGCCGCCCGGCGCTATCAATGACCGCTTTGGCCGCTGCCACACCCGCGGTGGGGCCAACGGCGAAGGCAAGACCGATCAACGCCTCCGCCTCGGCCGTGCGGTCGCGGGCCGCATGTGCGACCGCGCGCGCCTGGGCGAAAGCGCCCCCGGCGGCATCGCTCTGCCCCCGCTCTTCGAGCGACCATGCGTGGCCCAGTCGGGCATAGGCGGCGTAGCTGTCCGGGTGGAGCGAATCGGAGGCGAACAGCCGAGGGTAGAGCCGGTCCGAAGCCGGATAGTCGTAGCTGAGGCGAGCCAGCGTGGCGAGGCCGAGCAGGGCGGAGCGGTCGCTGGAGTCGCGCGCGACGCGCGCCGCCCAGCGGGCCCGCAAGGCGGAGCTGCTGTCTCCCTCGGTCGCATGCACGGCCTGGCGCACGACGTCTCGTGCCGGCTGCGCAGTGTCGGCCGGAGTGAGAGCGGCGAGCGGGAGGACGGCAGCTAGGAGCGTTGCGAGCATGGAGGGCGCCTTCAGCGAACCTGGCTGTCAAGAATACACGCGCCGACCGCACCGGTGAGGGGCCGCTCAGCCACGCTTGTCCCCCGGCGTAGGTCAGGTGAGTCTGACTGGGCCGTGACTTCCACCACTGACGCAGGAACGGCGGCACCCGATCGTCCCGTAGACCCGCGAGGAGGGACTTGGCAGAAGCAGCGGCGCTGCAAAGGGGGACGGCTGATGTTCCGCTCACTGATCATGGGAAGCAGCTCCACCCGAAAGCGATCGCGGGCGGTTGTCGTGATCGCCACGATCATCGCCATCAACTGCAGCTCCGCCGATTCCGCGCTGGCGCCGAGTCCTGCTCCAGGCGCACCTGGCACCCCCGCACACGACACCCTCAGCGCACCCGACACCACCGGCGGATCCGACACGACGAACGGACCCGATTCGGCGAGCACACCCGATACGGTGGCCGCACCGGCTCCGCCCACGCCACCGCCCGTGAGCTTCACCGGTCTCCCGTTCGGGCCCACCGGCTTATGGACTGAGACCCGTTTGAACTGGGGCCCCGGGCCCTTCACCGCAAGCCAGAACTACATCGTGGCGGACACCGTCATCCTGCAGATCGAGGCCGCGCGCAGCCACGGCCAGCGGCTGGTGCTCGCGATGGCCGGCGCCGCCGGAGAGGCCGAGAACTATCTCACCAACGGCGAATTCGACATCACGAAGTGGATGCAAAGGATGGACACCTACAGGGTTCCCGCCATCCAGGAGGCCGTCGCGGCGGCGGTGGCCGACGGCACCGTCATCGGAAACATGCTGATCGATGAGCCCGAGACCAAGCGCTGGGGCACCATGATCACCAAGGCGATGCTCGATCAGATGGCGACCTACGCCAAGCAGATCTTCCCGACGCTGCCGATGGGCGTGAATCATGGCCCACCTGCCGCCAGGTGGCGCTCATCGGAGCGGTACCGGATCGTCGACTACGTGCTCTACCAATACGCCCACTGGGTCACCGCCGGCAACATTGCAGCCTGGCGCGACGAGGTGCTCAAGCAGGCCGGGAAAGATGGTGTCACGCCGATGCTCAGCATCAACGTCCTGAACGGCGGCGTGCAGGACCGAAGCGATAGCTGGACGTGCAGCGGCGCCGGTCAGGCGGGAAGGGGGACCTACTGGCCCAACTGCCGAATGACACCCGATCAGGTTCGGGAGTGGGGCGAGGCCCTCGCCCCGTACGGCTGTTAATTGATGCTGTGGCGGTTTGATCGCGAGTACATGTCCGATCCCGCCAATGAGGCGGCGTTCCAAGACCTCGCCTCGCAGGCCGCCTCGCTGCCGATCCGGAGCTGCCGGCGGTCCTGAAGGGCATAGCGCGTGCCCGGCAGGCACATGAAAAGGCCCGGCGAGTGGCCGGGCGACAGCTGCGCTCATGGTGTGTGGGAATGGCCAGAGAGGGAATCGAACCCCCGACACGCGGATTTTCAGTCCGCTGCTCTACCAACTGAGCTACCTGGCCGCGGGGACGGGAATATAGAAAGGGCCCGTAATCTCGCCAAGGGACCGCGGGCCTACCGCCCCCCGCCCTCCGCT
>DASSMN010000480.1:0-2391 GCA_035688885.1 Gemmatimonadales bacterium | reverse complement strand
GATCGCCCGGCGACTCGTCGACGCGGTCAGCGCCGGGGTTGCTGGGCGACCGACCGGCACGGCCAGCGGCGCGCAGGAGTTCGTGGTTCGGCTGTTTCGCGACGAGTGCACGGTCAGCGTCGACGCTTCCGGTGAGCTGCTGCACCGCCGAGGCTACCGGCTGGAGACGGCCAAGGCCCCGCTTCGCGAGACGCTGGCGGCGGCCATGTTGGCGGCGGCTGGGTGGACCGGGCAGGCGCCGCTGCTGGATCCGATGTGCGGCTCCGGCACCATTCCGATCGAAGCCGCCATGCTGGCCCGCCGGATCCCCCCTGGGCTCGGACGACGGTTTGCCTTCGAGCAGTGGCCCGAGTTCGACCGCCGCGCCTGGGACACGCTGCAGGAGCGGGCCCGTCAGAGTGTGCTGCCCGTCAGTGCCGTTGCGATCCAGGGCTACGACCGGGACGCCGGAGCGGTGCGGGCGGCGGCCGCCAACGCCGAGCGGGCCGGGGTGGTGGCCGATGTGCAATGGCGGCGGGCGGCCATCTCCGCCATCGAGCCACCCAGGGAGGCGGGCTGGATCGTGACCAATCCGCCGTATGGCGTGCGGGTCGGCGATCGCAAGCGCCTGCGCGACCTCTATGCCCAACTGGGGAACGTGCTGCGGGCCAGGTGCGCGGGGTGGGAAGTCGCGATGCTCACGGCTCATCCCGAGCTGGAGCACCAGACCGGTCTGGCGCTCGAGTCGGCGTTCGAGACCACCAATGGCGGGATTCGGGTGCGGCTCATGCGCGCCACCTTGCGGTGACGCAACGGGCGCGAGCCCCGTGGCCGGGACCCGCGCCCGTCGTATACTTGATCGGGTCGGCTAGGCGGCGGCCTTCGCCGGCTTCGAGATCACGCCCGCCAGCATCTCGGACAGGTAGCCCAGGATCGCGCCGATCACCAGCGCGAGGATGGTACGGGACCAGGTTCCGTTGGCGCCCACCACGACGCTCACCGCCGTGGCTGCTCCGAGGAACGCGCCGGGGATGAAGCCGAGGATGCCGATCTTGGCTTGCAGCACCATCGCGATGGCTGACGCCCCCACCAGCAACGAGAGCCCGGGAACGCCACCGCCGAATCGGTTCCACAAGGTCAATGCGAGGAAAGCCCAGAACACTCCGCTCAGGTTGGCGGCGATGGTCTTGGTCAGGCCTTCCGTCTTGCCGCCGGCCGCGAAGAAGCAGCCCCAGGCGACGATGCCGGCCCACACCGGCAGTGCGCCCGGACCCAGGGCGACGTAGGTCCATCCGGCGATGAGGACTCCGATGCTGAGAGCCAGCGCGACGAGTGCGTCCATGAGCTACCTCCATCCATCAGCGGGAAACTGAGTGTACCTCGTCGACTCCACGAACCGACGGCGAGGCGGGTGAGGTAAGCGGACTGCGGTGGGGTACGACCGACCGACGTTACCGGGTGCTACCCGGGGCGTCAAGATTGTGGCGCAGTCTCACCAGGAAAGGAACGCACGGATGCGGGCGTTGAATACGGTCATAACGATCGGCGTGGCAGCGCTTTGCGTGACGGGAGCAGGGCGGGCTCAGGCTCCCTCTCCCACTGACTCCGGCAAGACCCTCCTGCTCGTGCCGAAGGCGGTGTGGGACGGCACCGCCGACCTTCCGCAGGAGGGCTGGGTCGTGCTGGTGCGGGGCGAGCGGATCGTTGCCGCCGGTCCCGCCGCACGGGTGAACGCGCCGGGCAGTGCCGAACGGATCGAGCTGGCGGGGACCACCCTTATCCCCGGTCTCATCGAGGGGCATTCCCACCTGTTCCTTCACCCGTACGATGAGACCCTGTGGGACGATCAGGTGCTCAAGGAGCCGCTGGGGCTTCGCATGGCGCGCGCAGTGGCCCACGCGGAGGTCACGCTGCGGGCTGGCATCACGACCGAGCGCGACTTGGGGACCGAAGGCGCGCTGGACAACGACGTCCAGCTTCGCCGCGCGATCGAGCAGAAGATCGTTCCCGGCCCACGCCTCATCGTCGTCACCCGTGCGATCGTGGCGACCGGCAGCTACGGCCCGTCGCGCTCCCGCTACGCCTTCGACCCGCCGCAGGGAGCCGAGGAGGCGGACGGGGAAGACGCCATCGTCCGCGTCGTGCGGAGTCAGGTCGGCCGAGGCGCTGACTGGATCAAGGTGTACGCCGACTATCCCTGGGGGCCGGGTGGGGAGCTTCGGCCCACCTTCACCCAGCACGAGCTGGACGTTCTGGTGAGCACCGCCCGCGGCGCGGGCCGGCCGGTGGCGGCACACGCCATGTCGCCTGAGGGCATGCGGCGGGCCGTGCTGGCCGGCGTCGAGACCGTGGAGCATGGCGACAAGGGAACGCCGGACGTGTTTCGCCTCATGCACCAGCGGAACGTGGCCC
>DASSMN010000247.1:0-3683 GCA_035688885.1 Gemmatimonadales bacterium | reverse complement strand
CGAGCACGACATCCCGGTGCACCCCGCGGTGCTGGAGGCGCAGCTGGCCTCCGTGCTGCCGAAGAACACGGTCATGGTGCAGGAGAGCTCGACCGCGCGCACCGCGCTGATGGCGTTCGGTCACGGCGGCATGGACTGGACACGCAGCGGCGGCGGCTCGCTCGGCTTCGGAGTCGGCGCGGCCATCGGGGCCAAGATCGCGGTCGGACGCGAGCGCCCGGTCGTCCTGCATCTCGGCGACGGCGCGCTCGGCTACAGCGCCTCCGGCTTCTGGACCATGGCGCGCTACAACACCGCCATCCTCACGATCGTGTCGAACAACGAGAGCTACCAGATCGTGCGCCACAACTGGGCGCGCGAGATGCCGGACGCCAAGATGATCCGCGAGGGCAAGTACCCGGGCCTCTGGCTCAGCGCGCCCGCGGTGGACTACGTGGGGCTGGCGCGCGCGCAGGGAGTGGACGGCGAGGCGGTCACTACCGTGAAGGACCTGGAGCCGGCGCTCCGGCGCGGGATGGACAAGATCACGCGCGAGAACCGGCCCTATCTCATCGAGGTGGCGGTGGCGCGCGAGGGCATCGGCGCCGATTCCACTTGGTACCAGGACTGGCAGCTCTAGATTACCGGTCGGGTCGCCACTCCACTGCGCCGAAGCGGGTGTGGCCGAGGAAGTTGTAGGAGAGCGTGACGGTCTGCACCTGCTGGTGGCGGTCGTGCAGGTCGGGCGCGCCGGTGTTGCGGCTCGAGACCAGGTACTGGATGGCGAGGGCGTGCGGACCCCACAGGCGCACCGTGAAGCCCACGCTGCCGCGCAGGATCACGTCCTGGCTGAAATGGCTGGTGTCCACGCCGGTCTCGCGGTTCGAGCTGGTTCCCGCCACGTAGTACTGGCGGCCGGTCGCCTCCAGCATCGCGCGGTCCCCGAAGATCAGGCGCAGGCCCAGCAGGGCCATCGGCGCCAGCCCGTAGTGGTAGTCGCGCTCGGCGCGGTCGCCCACCGTGCCCGCCGCGCCCAGGCCGAGCCCGCCCAGCGCGGTGCCCTGCAGCGCGACCTGCCGCGAGAGCCACCACTGGAAGACGGTGCCCACCGAGGCCGCGGTCTCCGACACCCGGAAGATCTGGGGCGAGAAGTAGTCGAAGTTGCCGAAGACTCCCCAGACTCCCCGGAAAGTCTCACCCAGCGCGTAGCGGCGTCCCGCGAGGAGCCCGCGGATCGACACGTTCTCGATGGCGTCGGTGATCGCGCGCGCGTTGGGGACCGCGGTGAACTCGAAGTGGAAGTAGTCGAACGGGCGCTTGTACTCGTAGCCCGGCTTGCCCGGCAGCCCGTAGCTGATCGAGTAGTCGGCCGCGCCCTGCCGGTCCCTCACCCGCGCGCTGGTGTCGTTCTGGACCACGTCGGAGAGGGTGACGCCGAGCCCGAAGCGAATGAAGATCGCCGGGTTGTGGCTCGGGAAGACCGCGTCGAAGCGGTCGCCGAAGGCGAGCCGGTTGAACCCGGTGGGCGGCGAGAGGATCGCGGCGCCCAGCTCCCTCCAGAACCCCGGGTTCTCGCCGCCGCCTTCCAGCAGGAGGCTCGCCATCCGGAACGCGGCCTCGCCCATGAACGCGCCGCCGATGCCGGTGTTGATGTGATCGTTCAGCGAGGGCGGCGTGGTCTCGCCGGCCGTCTCCCAGAGCAGGCTGCCGCTGAGGCTGTAGACCAGCGAGCGCCAGAAATCGAGGCCGGCCGAGCGCGCGAACCCGTAGTAGATGTTGCCCTGATAGGGATGGCCGAGCTGGTTGACGCTGAACGGATCCCGGTCGATGACCAGCGGGCCGGTGAGGTTGTCCCCGATCGAGCGGAAGTCGCTCCCGTACTCCTTGGAGTCGACGAGGTGCCGGTTGAACTGGTTCATCCCGAAGATGAACGCGGGGACCTCGAGCGCGGGGATCGCGTAGCTCTTGCCCTCGCCGGTCTCCCAGTCGAGCTTCTCACTCTCCGCCCTGGCGACGGCCGGCGCGAGGAGCAGGATCACGAGCGCGACGAGGGCGGCTCTCACGATCCGCTCGCGGGCGGGACGGGGATCTTGGGCAGCCAGTCGAGCCATTCCAGCTGCGGCTTCTCGTGCAGCAGGAACAGCGTCCCGTCCTTCACGGGTGGGCTGCCCGGGTCCTCCGGGGTGGCGAACGCGATGCCGCCGGCCACCAGCGCGCGCAGCGACTCGACGTTGACCTCGAGGCCGCGGAAGAGCCCGAGGTTGACGTCCACGCCGCCCACCAGCCAGAACCGCGAGCCCACCCGGACCAGCCGCGCGTAGCGCTGCGGGATGAACACCCTGATCTGCGCCGCGGTGGCGTCGGGCGCGAGGTCGGTCGCGGTGACCGCGCCCACCTCGATGCCGCGGTAGAAGACGGGCGAGCCGAGCCGCACCGAGCCGAGCTGGCGCGAGGCGAGGGTCACGGCCAGCCCGGGCTGGCCGAGCGTGGGCGAGGCGCTCTCGAGCCCGGTGAAGTCCTTGCGGACCTTGCCGCGGCCCGGCACCGACTGGATGAAGGAGCCGGTGAGCACGGTGCTGAGGCCGCGCACGGTGCCGAAGCCGACCTCGGGACGCACGATCCAGAACAGCGATCCCTCGCGGGCGAGCCCGGCGGCGGTGCGGCGCAGCCGCGCGGTCACCACCACGCGCTCCTGGCGCGGGCCGAGCTCGATGGTCGTGACCTGTCCCACCGGCACTCCGCGATAGCGAATCTCGGTCTGATCGGGCTTCACTCCACTCGCGTCCCGGAACGTGATCGTGATGGTCGGGCCGAATTCCTGCAGCCGATTGTAGACGAGAGTCCCCGCGACGATCGCCGCGACCAGCGGGACGATCCAGACGATCGGCAGCCCGAAGCGGCGCCGGCGGAGGGTGGCGGCCGGCAGGGGCGCGCCCGGTGGTCGCTCCTCCTCGCGGGCGGCGTCCAGGGGCGGATCGGTCACGCCCGGTCGCCCCGATCGGTCCAGATCAGGGTGGGGTCGAAGCTGCTCGAGGCCAGGATGGTCAGCACCACCACTGCGCTGAACGCGAACAGCCCGGGGCCCGGGATGACGGTGGCGAGCTCGCCCAGCTTGACCAGCGAGACCAGGATCGCCAGCAGGAACACGTCCAGCATGGCCCACGGGCCGACGAGGTCGATGGCCCGGTAGATCCACGTCCGGAGCGGCCGCCGGCGCCGTGATCCGAGGCTCGTGGTCACGACCAGGAAGAAAAGACCGAGTAGTTTGAGGCACGGGATCGCGAGGCTGGCCAGGAAGACGACCACCGCGACCAGGACCTCTCCCCGCTGGAACAGGGCCTTGCACCCGTCCCACACCGTGCTCTCGGAGTGCACCCCGTAGAGCTCCATGCGGAGGATCGGGAAGATGTTGGCCGGAACGTAGAAGCAGAGCGCGGCCAGCGAAAACGCGGCGGTCCGCGCCAGGCTGTTCGGCCGGTGGTCGGCGAGCCGCCGGCTGCAGCGGGCGCACTCGGCCACCTGGCCGGGCCCGGGCTCCCCCAGGCGCTGGACCAGCCCACAGGTCTCGCAGGCGACAACGGTATCCAAGGTGTTGGTCGGACCTGCGTTGCAATTCCGGGGCCCGCCCGACGCTCCGGGCAGTTGTGCGACCGGCGCGCCCAGCCCTATGATGCCGATCACCCATGCGGAGGAGAGAGTGGCCA
>DASSMN010000432.1:0-3115 GCA_035688885.1 Gemmatimonadales bacterium | reverse complement strand
CCGCTCCACACCGGCGACCCGTTCAACCGCTACGTGATGCAGGCGACCGCGGACACCCTCACGCGGCGGCTCCGCGACCGGGCCCGGCCCTCGGCGCGGGTATTCACCAGCTTCGAGACCAACAAGGACGCGGAGACCGCCACCGTCACCTTCGATGCCGTGCCGGGCGACAGCGCCGTCATCGGCACGGTCAACGTGGTCGGCACCAGCCGCATCGACCCCCAGCTGGTGCGGAATCTGATCATCGCCCGCCCGGGCCGGGCCTATTCCCAGGACGAGCTGTACCAGAGCCAGCGGAACCTGTACTCATCCGACCTGTTCCGGTACGCCACGGTCAACATCGATTCGGCTCAGTTCCAGCCCAACGCCGACTCGGTCCCGCTGGTCGTGCAGGTGAGCGAGTCGAAGCGCCGCCGGATTCGCGGCGGCCTCGGGTACGGTACTGACGACTGCTTCCGCGGCTCGCTGGGCTGGACCACCCGCAACTTCCTCGGTGGCGGCGGCCGCATTCTCGATCTCACCAGCCAGGTCTCCAAGGTGGGGGTGGGCCGGCCGTTCGATCTGGGGTTGGACCGCAGCATCTGCGGCAACTCGAGGGAGGATTCGGTCGGCTCGGCCAAGGTCAACTTCAACCTGGGCGCCTCCATTCGGCGACCGGCGTTCCTCTCGACCAACAACACCATCGCGGTGTCGCTGTTCACTGAGCGGCGCTCGGAATTCAAGGTGTACCTGCGGCAGGAGACCGGCACGTCAGTCACGCTCCGCCGCGAGACGCCCAAACGGCGCTATCCCCTCTCCCTCGCGTACACGCTGGCCTACGGCCACACCGAGGCCACGCCCGAGAGCTTCTGCGCCTCGTTCAACGCCTGCACCCCCGACCTGGTGGCGCGGCTCCGCCAGAACGCGGTGCTCGCGACGCTGACCGCGAACGGCTCGATTCCCAAGGTGAACAACCCGCTGGACCCCTCACGCGGGTCGATCTCCTCGCTGGAGCTCACCTGGAGCTCGCGGCTGCTCGGCTCGAGCACGTTCCAGCAGTTCTTTCGCGCCATTGCGGACTATTCCTGGTATCGGCCGATCGGCCGCGACGTGGTGTTCAGCTGGCGGTTGCGGGGGGGCGCCATCTTCGCGCCGACGGTGGACGTGGCCACCCAGACCGGCAACTTCATCCCTCCCGACCAGCGGTTCTATGCGGGCGGTCCCAACGACGTGCGCGGCTTCGACCGGAACGAGCTGGGCTCCGTGGTCTACGTCGTGCCGCAGGGCGAGGTGGACACCGCCGGCATCCAGAACCGGGCCATCGATCCCAACCGGGTCACCGTGGCTGCCACCGGCGGCAATACGCTGACGGTGGGAAACGTGGAGCTCCGGGTGCCGTCGCCGGTGTTCAGCTCACGGCTCCGGCTCGCCGGCTTCGTGGACGCGGGCGGCGTGTGGGATCGTGGCAGCGGGAACCCGGCGGTCATCCGGGTGACGCCCGGCGCCGGCATCCGGCTCACCACCCCGCTCGGGCCGGCCCGGCTCGATGTGGCGTATAACCCGTACAAGCTGCAGGCGGGGCCGCTGTTTCAGGTGGATACCCTGGGGAACCTGACCCAGATCCAGAGCTCGTACGTCAAGGACCGGGGCAGCAAGTTCACCTTCCACGTCGCGGTGGGGCAGGCGTTCTGATGCGACGGCGGGTGGCGCGCTTCTTCTTCGTCTTCCTGCTCGGCATCGTCGCGATGGTGCTGGGGGTGGTGACCTCGATGACGCTCACGCCGCCGGGGCGCAATCTGCTGGCGCGAACGGTGTCCACCACGCTGGACCGGATCCTGATCGGTCAGGTGAAGGTGGGCGCCATCTCCGGCTCGTTCCTGTACGATCTCACCCTGGAAGACCTGGTGGTGCGCGACACCACGGGCGCGCTGCTGGCCGACCTGCCGCGCGTGCGGGTGACCTACCGACTGCCCAACCTGCTCGCCAAGCAGGTCCTGCTGAGCAGCGTCACGCTCGATCATCCGACCATCCAGCTCATCAAGCTGCGCAACGGCCGGATGAATTTCGAGGAGGTGCTCGGCCTCAAGAAGGGCAAGGGGGGCGGGACCTCGCCGCTGATCGACTTCTACAAGGTGAAGGTCACCGGAGGCACGCTCCGGATCGCGTTGCCGTGGAACCCCGACCGGTCGCTCCGCACGCAGGTGCAACGCGACTCCGCGCTCGAGGCCGAGCGCGCCAAGCCCGGCCGGGTCATCGAGGAGGGCGGCGACGGGCTCCGCCGGGTCATCCTGCTGTCCGACCTCAACGCGCGGTTCGCCCGACTCCGGATCACGACGCCCGACCGGAAGCCGTTCACGGTCGACATCGATTCGCTCGCCACCCGCGTCAGCGATCCCGCGGTCACCGTCCGCGACGCGATCGGCCGGGTCCGGCTCCACGGCGATAGCGCCATCTTCAGCCTCTCGCACGGCGCGCTGCCCGACACGCGGTTCTCCGGCGGCGGCGCGGTCACCTGGCCGCACGACACGACGCTGTACGACTTTCAGGTGACCTCTCCGCACGTGAACCTCGACGATCTTCGCTGGGTCTCCCCCGACTTTCCGGCGATGACCGGCAGCGGCGTCGTGGCCGGCAAGAGCGAGACCGGCGCGAGGACCGCGTACGACATCCGCGATCTCCACCTTCGGAACGGGGAACAACGGATCGACGGCGCCCTGGTGGCCATCACCGACCGCCGGCGCGGCCTGGGGTTCCGCGACATGGACGTCACGCTCCGGAACCTCGACCTCGACGCGGCGCGCGCCTACATCGACTCGTTGCCGTTCTTCGGGACGCTCAGCGGCTCGCTCGCGGGCGCGGGCTTTCTCGACGCCATGGACGTGACGCTCGACTGGGCCTTTGCGGACGCACGCGTGCCCGGCATGCCCGTGAGCCGGATCGCCGGGAACGGGATTGTGGGCGCCACCCGCGACAGCGGCCTCACCTTCACCCACTTTACGGTCCGTCGCTCGGACATCGATCTCCGCACGGTGCGGCGGCTCGCGCCCGCCGTCATCATCGAGGGCCGCCTCGCCGCGGCGGGCACACTCGACGGCCCGCTCCGGAACGTGACCTTCAACGGCACCGCGCGGCAGCA
>DASSMN010000540.1:0-2360 GCA_035688885.1 Gemmatimonadales bacterium | reverse complement strand
GCACGGCGCCGTTCGCGCCGCTGACGAGCAGCACCTCGCCCGAGAGACCGGCCACGAGCACGCCGCCCGCGACCGGGGTCGGGCCGGCGGTGGAGGGCATCGACAGCGCCACCCGGCGCGCGGCCTCGGGAGCATCGAGCGGCACGTACCAGAGGGTGCCGCCCCCGGTCAGGGCGACCGCGGTGTCGGCTTGCAGCGCCACGGCACCGTACACGGCGTCCTCCATCGATCGGTCCCACGACACGGCCAGCGTGGGAGGTGAGACGCCGAGCAGGTGACCGGCAGTGGTCGCGAACACCAGCCGCCGGCCGTCCCAGGCCGGGGCGGAGAGGACGGTCCCGGGCGTGGCGATTTGGGCACGGACGGCGCCGGTGGTCGCGTCGAGCAGGAACAGGGAGTCGCCCATCGTGGCGACGACGATGCCGTCGGCCGTCGGCACCGGTGTGGCGCGCGCGGCCCGGCCGAGCGCCCGCTTCCAGCGCTGGCTGCCGCTCGCCGCGGCAAGGGCCAGGACGTCGCCCGCATCGGTGACGGCGAAGACCAGGGAATCGGATAGGGCGAGCGGCGCCGTGACGCCGGCCGTCCGCACGGTCCACAGGACCTTGCCGGTCCGCAGGTCGAGCGCGTAGACCCGCCCGTCCGGCACCGCCTGGGTGGCGACGAACACCCGCGGGCCCGCGATCAGCGGACCGCCCGCGACCGTGCCCCGCACGCTGCGCCGCCACAGCCGCTGCCCCGAAGCGCGGTCGAGCAGTACGACGGCGCGGTCCGACGTGCCGACGGCGACGACGGATGTACCGATGGCGACGGCGCCGCGCACCGACTTGCCGGCGCTCGTCCGCCATTGCGGCTGCGGATCCGCCGCAAGGGTCTCGGCCACCGAGACGTCGTGGCGGGCGGAGCCCAGATACACGGGCCAGCCGCGCGCATCGGAGTCCGGGCCGAAGCGCGCGACCGGCACGCAGGCGATCGCGTTGACAGCCCACAGGGCCGCCACTAGTATGGCGCGCCTATGCCGGAAACCCACCGTATCGAAGCACTCGGCGCGCTCGCCGGCCAGACCGTGACCGTGTGCGGATGGGTAATGACGACGCGCTCCTCGGGGAAGATCGCGTTCGTCACGCTGCGGGACGGCACGGGCTACCTGCAAGCGGTTCTCTCCAAGAAGGACGTCTCCGAAGCGGCCTGGGAGACCTTCGGTCGGCTGACCCAGGAAACGTCGGTTCAGGTCACGGGCTCGGTCCGCGCCGATCCGCGCGCCCCCGGTGGGGTGGAGCTGAGCGCGACCGATCTGCAGATCCTGGGGCCCAGCACGGACTTCCCGATCACGCCCAAAGAGCACGGCACGGCCTACCTGTTCGAGCATCGCCACCTCTGGCTGCGCAGCCGCCGGCAGGTCGCGATCGCGCGGGTGCGCCACGAGGTGATCCAGGCGATCCGCGATTTCTTCTACGAGCGGGGCTTCGTGCTGGTGGACACGCCGATCCTCACGGGATCGATCGGCGAGCACGCCGGCACGCTGTTCGCCACCGAGTACTTCGACTTGGGCAAGGCGTTCCTGGCGCAAACCGGCCAGCTCTACGTCGAAGCTGCCGCAGCCGCCCTCGGCAAAGTGTACTGCTTCGGCCCTACCTTCCGCGCCGAGAAGTCCAAGACCCGCCGTCATCTGACCGAGTTCTGGATGGTCGAGCCGGAGGTGGCCTGGAACGACTCCGACGATAATATGCGCCTGCAGGAAGAGTTCGTGGCCTACATCGTCGGCCGCTGCCTCGAGCGCCGTCGCCCGGAGCTCGCCGAGCTGGAGCGCGACACCGCTCCCCTGGAGCGCTGTACGCCCCCGTTTCACCGCATTTCCTACACCGACGCTGTGGAAAAGCTCAGGGGCCTCGGTGCCACCATGGAGTGGGGGCGCGACCTGGGCGGCGACGAAGAGACCCTCCTGGCCAAACAATACGACCGCCCCGTCATGGTCTTCAACTACCCCCGGGCGGTCAAGGCCTTCTATATGAAGGAAAACCCGGCCGACCCGCGGACCGTGCTGAACAACGACATGCTGGCCCCGGAAGGGTACGGCGAGATCATCGGCGGCAGCCAGCGCGAGGACGACTACGACCGGCTGGCCCGCCGCATCCAGGAGGAAGGACTGCCGCTGGAGGCCTACGGCTGGTACCTCGATCTCCGCAAGTACGGCACGTTCGTCCACGCCGGGTTTGGCCTGGGTGTGGAGCGGACGGTCGCCTGGATCTGCGGCATCCCGCACATCCGTGAGGCGATCGCGTTCCCGCGCACCCTCTACAAGCTGTGGCCATGAGCGTGTCGCCGTGTTCGTGATCATCTGGGCGTTCACGGCGCGACCCGGG
>DASSMN010000183.1:0-2272 GCA_035688885.1 Gemmatimonadales bacterium | reverse complement strand
ACGGCCGCACGGTAGCGGGTGCGCCGCATGCGATAGAGGTACGGGTCGTTCTTGCCGACCGAATCGGAGTCGAATCGGGTGTCGTTGCCCAGCCCGAAGTAGCCGTAGCGCGCTTCCCGCTGCATGATGGCCAGCGAGCTCACCCGCCAGTTCTCCCACAGGCCCGGCGCCTTGAACGACACCGCGAGGTACCGGCTCCCACGCGGCGCGATGCCCGCGTCGCCGTTCAGCGCCGCGGTGTAGGTGCTGCGGGCCTCATAATCTGCCGGCTGCCAGTGGCGCACGCGAAACGCGAGCACGGGGCTGTCGTTGGCGCCGCCGGTAAGGTAGGGGAACCAGCTGGTGCGCCACCGCGCGCCCCGCTGTTGCGCTCCAGGTTCGGGCTGCTGCGGTTGAGGCGCGGCCCGCCCGGCCGGTGAGGAGGCGGGCGCCACGCCGGTGGAATCGCCCACATGCGTCGAATCCGCGGTCCGGCTCGAATCCACCTGCGCGCGCGCATCCCGCACCGCGACCAGGCACCAGATCAGGCCGGCTGCTCCAAGCAGCGTGGGGCGATGGACGCGATCCAGCATCTCGTGTCTCCAGGCGATGGGGCCAGGCCGCGAAGCTGCCGGGATTTACGGACCACCCGCCCGGAAGTCAACCGATCCCCGATGCTCCAAGGCATCATGACGCGGCGGCGTCGCTGGCCGGGTGTGCCGACACCTCTGAGGTTGAGACTACAGCGATCGCAGGTAGCAGTCCGAGGGCGCCTCCCTCTGTACGGTCGTGTGATCCACCGCACAGCAGTCACTTTTTGCCGCCCTATCTTGCGAGCCTAGTGGGAGTAAGACCGAGCGGCTACTGGCGAGACGCCCGAATGAGCTCTGAGTCCCCTGCTCAGTGGCCGGGTGCGCTGTTCGATCCCCTGCTCTCGCTGTTTTTCCCCATCAATTCCCCCTTCTTATCTATCTCGCGGGAACGGGCACTCGTGCCCGTTCCACCCACCTTTTCTCCCCTCGGTTCGCCGCACTTTCCGCCGTTCGCTCTGGTGTGACCGGACGCACGGCCCCAGCCGGTTGAGCGGGCTGATCTTCTCGCCGCAACTCAACTTGGAGCGGATCATGCCGCGTGGTGACAAGTCGTCCTACACCGCCAAACAGCGGCGTCAGGCTCGGCATATCGAAGAGGGCTATGAGAGCCGTGGCGTCCCTCGGGACGAGGCGGAGCGTCGCGCCTGGGCCACCGAGAACGCAATATCGGGCGGCGGGCGCAAATCGGGCTCGGGCCGCGGCCGGAAGACCAACAAGGCACCGACAAAGAAGGGCGGCCGGAAGGGCGGCCGCGCCGCCGCGAGACGCAGCAAGGCGGCCCGCTCGGCGTCCGCGCGCAAGGCGGCCGCCACGCGCAAGCGGAATGCTGGAGGGGGCTCGACCCGGAAGCGGTCGAGCAGCAGCCGGTCGGGAAAGAGCGCCAGCCGGAGCGGAGCACGGTCACGGAAGAGCAGTGGCCGGGGCCGGGCACAATCACGGTCTCGTCGGAGTGGGGGCAGCTCGCGGTCGCGCCGGAGTCGCTGAGCGCCACTCGCCCGACGGTGGGATGGGTTCCGAACGGACACAAGAAAGGGCACCGATCGGTGCCCTTTTTCTCTTCCGAAGTCGTTGGGCCTACGCCACATCCGCCGCTTGGCGTGACTCATCCCACACCTTGGACCACCCTGGCTTCACAGCGCCTGTCCAACCGATCCAGGCATAGTGGGCCTGCCGGGGAGACCCGGTCCGCGCGCTATCAACGGCGCGGCGGCACCGTCTATCAGCGGAGTGTGTATGTCGATCCTGAAACTCACGAAGGTTCCGGCGATCCTGGCAGCCACCGCATTGTGCGCCGCCGTGCCGGCGAAAGCCGTGGCACAGGGCGTAGACCTGGTTCCGTGGGCCGGCGCCTATATCCCTACTCGCAATTCCATATCCGATCTGGATAACGCGCTGAGCCGCGACGTCAGCGTGGTCGGCGGCGCCCGACTCACCTTCTGGGGCTCAGGCCACCTGGGTCTCGAGGCGGTCGGGGGTTATGCGCCGGCGAAGATCTCGGGTACAACCATCAACGAGACCAACACCAACATGCTGATCGCCGCTGGGCGACTGATGCTGGCGCTGAGTCCCGCCGACAGCCGCGTGGGCTTCTACATCGCGGGTGGGCCCGCCCTGATTACCCGGGGCAAGAATCCGTTCGACAACAACAAGAGCAGTACGGATTTTGGCGCCAACGTCGGCGCGGGGTTCCGTTTCGGGCT
>DASSMN010000523.1:0-7545 GCA_035688885.1 Gemmatimonadales bacterium | reverse complement strand
GGTGAAGGTCATCGCGCCACGCTAACGCAGTCGAGGGGTGTAGCGGTTCAGCGTATCGTAGGGCGGCGGCCACGGGAGCGGGTAACCCAGGTCGGCTGCCGCGTGGCGGGTCCAGTACGGATCCCACAGATGCGCGCGAGCCAGCACGACGAGGTCCGCGCGTCCCGCGGCCAGAATCGTATTGACGTCGGCCGCAGACGAGATGTTGCCCACCGTCATGGTGGGCACTCGAGCCTCGTGCCGGATGCGGTCGCTGAACGGCGTCTGAAACTGGCGGCCGTAGACCGGCTTGGCGTCGGCCACGGTCTGGCCGGCGGAGACGTCCACGATGTCGGCGCCCGCCGCGACCACCAGGCGCGCCACCTCGACCGCGTCGGGCGGCTCCATCCCGCCGGGCGCCCAGTCCACCGCCGAGATCCGAACCGAGAGCGGTTTGGCCGCGGGCCATCGGGCGCGCACGCTGGTGACGACTTCGAGCGGATAGCGCAGCCGGTTGGCCAGCGATCCGCCGTACTGGTCGCCGCGGTGGTTGGTAAGCGGCGAGATGAACGAGGCGAGCAGGTACCCATGCGCCAGGTGCAGCTCCAGCAGGTCGAACCCGGCGTCGTCGGCCATGCCGGCTGCCCGCACGAAATCGGCGGTGACCTGGTCCATGTCGGCCCGGGTCATCTCCCGTGGCGTCTGGTTGTGGGCGCGGTAGGGAATCGGTGACGGCGCGATCAGCGGCCAGTTGCCCTCCGGCAGCGGCTCGTCCTCGCCTTCCCACAGGACGCAGGTCGAGCCCTTCCGGCCGGCGTGGGAGAGCTGCATGCCGATGCGCGCCTCGCTCTCCTGGTGCACGAAGTCCACGATGCGGCGCCACCCCGCGACGTGCTCCGGCCGGTACATGCCGGCGCAGCCCGGCGAGATCCGGCCCTCGCGGCTCACGTCGGTCATCTCGGTCATCACCAGGCCCGCGCCGCCGATGGCTCGGCTGCCGAGATGGACCAGATGCCAATCGTTCGGCATGCCATCTTCGGCGCGGTACTGACACATGGACGAGACCACCACGCGATTGGGCAGCACCAGCTCGCGGAGCCGATAGGGAGTGAACATCGGCGGCGGTGCGGGATCGAGCTTGACCGCTCGCCCGCTCTGGGCGGCAGCCTGCTCCGCGAACCAGGCGTCCACCTGCCGGACCAGCGCCGGGTCACGGACCCGAAGGTTCTCGTGAGTGATCCGCAGGCTGCGGGTCAGCAGGTTGAAGGCGAACTGGAGCGGCTCGGTATCGTGGTACCGCTCCACCGATTCGAACCATTCGAGGCTCGCCTGCGCCGCACGCTGCAGGCTCTCGACCTGAGGCCGTCGGCCCGCCTCGTAGGCGGCCAGCGCCGCCGGCACCGACGATGGGGCGCGGAGCGCCGCCGCCAGCGCGATGGCGTCTTCCATCGCGAGCTTGGTGCCCGAGCCCACCGAGAAGTGCGCCGTGTGCGCCGCGTCGCCGATCAGGACCACGTTGTCGGCGTGCCAGCGGGCGTTCCGAACCGTGGGGAACCGGCGCCAGATGGAGCGGTTGGCCTCGAGCGCGTGCCCCGCGAGCTCGTCCCGGAACAGTGCCTCCAGATAAGCCACCGTCGCCCGCTCGTCGCTTTCCGCAAGGGCGCTCGCCTGCCAGGTGTCTTCCCGCGCTTCCACGATGAAGGTCGAGCGCCCGGGCGCATACTGGTAAGCGTGTGTGCGCCAGAGGCCCACGGGCGACGGTTTGAAATAGAAGGTGAACGCCGGGAACGGGCGGGTGGTCCCCAGCCACGCGAACCGGTTGCGGCGCCAGTCGAGCCGGGGCTCGAACCGGTCCGCCAGCCGTTCGCGCACCACGCTGGCGGCGCCGTCGGCCGCGACGATCAGGTCGGCCGCGGGAAGGCCGCAGTCGGTCAGATCCCGAATCTCCTGCCGCCAGTGGATCTCGACGCCGAGCGATCGGGCCCGAGCGGCCAGCAACTGCAGGAGCGTCCTCCGTTCCACCCCCGAGAATCGGTGGCCGGTGGATCGCATCACCGTGCCGCGGTAGTGGATCTCGATGTCGTCCCAGTGCGCGGCGGCCGCGGCCATGGCCGAGTTCGTCTCGGGATCGGCCTCGCCGACGTTCTCCAGCGTCTCGTCCGAAAAAACCACGCCGAAGCCGAAGCTGTCCTCGACCCGGTTCCGCTCGAAGACGGTCACCTGATGGGCGGGATGGTCCCGCTTGAGCAGAATGGCCAGATACAGGCCGGCCGGCCCGGCCCCGACGATCGCGACCCTCACGAGCCGGGGGGCTCCCAGGGTGGCGCCACCAGCCGGCGCCGCCCGTCGGCCGTCAGCTGGACCTGGTCGCCCTCGAGCTCGGCGTGGTCCCACAGCTTGCAGGTCACCGGCTTGTGCACCTGGTCCAGGCCCTCGCAGTAGTTGGTGAACACGCAGCGACGCACCTGGTGGCCCAGACCCAGCCTGAGCTTCCGAAACCAGTCGGGGTCGGCCAGGCTCTGCCGGGCTGAGCCGATGATGTCGGCGTAGCCGTCGCGGAGCAGCTGCTCCGCCTGCTCGAAGGTCGAGATCCCACCCGAGAGTACCACCGGTGTGTCGCAGCCGGCTGCCCGCACCAGCTGCCGCACGGTCCGGGTTGCCTCGCGGTTCCGCCCGAACGGCCCTCGCTCATCCGACCGCACGGTGGGCATGCACTCGTACCCGCTGGGCCCGGTGTAAGGGTAGCGCGCCCAGCCCACCCGCGGCTGCTTGGCATCCTCGAACTTGCCTCCGCGCGACAGCGAGAGGTAGTCCATCCCCGCGCGGGCGAACTCGGCGCCGAACCACGCCGTGTCCTCGGCGGTGTTGCCGCCGCCGATGCACTCTTCGGCCAGGAATCGGCAGCCGACCACGAAGGCGTCGCCCACCGCCGAGCGCGCCGCGGCATGGACCTCGAGCGGGAGTCTGACGCGGTGTTCGCGGGGGCCGCCGTAGCCGTCGTCGCGCTGGTTCAGCGCCGAGAGAAACGAGGCCATGGTGTACGCATGCGCGTAGTGCAGCTCCACGCCGTCGAACCCCGCCTGCTCGGCCCGCGCCGCCGCCCGGGCGAAGAGCTCGGGCAGCACGGCCGGAAGCTCGCGAATGTGCGGCCGCCAGGTATCGGTCACTCGCTCCCGCTCGCCGAACCTGACGCTCTCGAGCTCGCGCTCGGTCAGAACGCGGGGCCACTCGGCTTCGGGCAGGGCGGCCAGCCGCTCGCGGAGGGTCTCCTCGCGGCCCGGCAGCAGCGCCCGGTGCCGGTCCGTAATGGTCAGGAACTGCCGGAAGTATCGCTCGGGCTCGGGCCGCCGGCGGATCCGGAGAAAGTCGATGATCTGGATGAACAGGCGAGTCCTGCCGCCGCTCGCGCGACGGACCGTGCGCACCAGCTCGCTCAGGCCCGGAATGAATCGATCATGCCCGATCCGGAGCAGCGGTCCGCTGGGCACGTCCCGGATGCCGGTCGCCTCGACCACCAGGACGCCCGGCTGCCCGCGGGCGAACCGCTCGTACCACGCCAGGACCTCGGGCGTGACCAGCCCGTCCTCGGTGGCGCGCCAGGGGACCATCGCCGGAACCCAGGTGCGGTCCGCCAGCCGCAATCGTCCCACCGCCAGTGGGGTGAACAGGGCGGCGCGCGCGGCGGCCGCCGCCCCGGGTGGGCTCGTCGCGGGAATCGGATGTTTGACGAACGGCTCGGGGTGCCACATGGCGAAGGCGAGCTCAGTGCGGGCCTGATTCCGACTGTTTGAGCAGCTCCCCGGCAATGATGAGCTGCTGGATCTCGGTGGTCCCTTCGTAGATCCTGAGCGCCCGCACGGCACGGTAGAGCCGCTCCACCGGATGCTCGGCCAGCACGCCCAGCCCGCCGATGAGCTGGACCGCGTCGTCCACCGCGCGCTGCGCCATCTCGGTGGCGAACGCTTTGGCCATGGCCGCCTCGGTGGTGATGCGCTCCTGGCCCCGGTCCTTCTCGTACGCCGCACGATAGGTCAGCAGCCGGGCGGCCGTGAGGTCGGTGGCCATGCGCGCCAGCTTCTGCTGAACCAGCTGAAAGTCCGCCAGCGGTTTGCCGAACTGCTGCCGCCGGCGCACGTGCCCAAGCGCCTCGGCCAGGGCACGGCCCGCCATGCCGCAGGCGGCCGCGGCCACGGTGGGCCGCAGCCGGTCGAGCGTGGCCAGGCCGAGCGCGTAGCCGCGTCCCTCCTGACCGAGCAGCGCGTCGGCGGGGATGCGGCACCGCTCGAACGCCAGCTCTCCCAATGGATGGGGCGCGCTCAACACCTGCGCGCCGGCGAACCGCAGACCAGGTGTGGTCGCTTCGACCAGGAAACAGCTCAGGCCTTTCGAGCCCTTGGTCCGGTCGGTCGAGGCGAACACGACGTAGAGGTCGGCGAGCCCGGCGTTCGAGATCAGGGTCTTGCGGCCTTCGAGCACGTAGCCGGAGCCCTCAGGCGTGGCGGTGGTCGCGATGCCCGCTACATCCGATCCGGCGCCCGATTCCGTCATGGCAAAGGCGGTCATCACCTCGCCACGCGCGATGGAACCGAGCCAGCGCTCTTTCTGGGCCGGTGTTCCGCCGAGCAGGATCGCCGTGGTGCCGAGGCCCTGAAGCGCGAACACGGCGTCGGCGAGCGGCGAAGACTCGCCGAGCGCCTCCCGCATGAGACAGCAGCCGCGCAGGTCGAGGTCGAGGATCGGCTGCAGCCAGCCGCCAGCGCCGAGCAGCTCGAGGAGCGCCCGCGCCTCGAGCCTCGCGGCGGCATCGTCGGCCGGCGCGGCTCGGCCGGCGATCGCTTCCGCCACGAAGCTGTCCACGCGGCCGGCCAGGGCTTCGTGCCGCGGCTCGAGGAAGGGGCGGATGGGACGGCAGTCGGGCATCGCTACTCGAACCTGGGCTCGCGCTTGGCGCGGAACGCTTCGTATGCTTCGCGGAAGTTGGGGAGCTGCATGCACTCGGCCTGGGCCCGGGCCTCCCATTCGATCGCGCGCTCGAGGTCCATCGAGGCCTCCTCGTTGAGCGCCTGCTTGGTGACGCCGAGCGCCACCGAAGGCCCGCGGGCCAGCCGGGTGGCGATGTCGGCGGCTTCCGCCATCAGCCGCTCCGCCGGCACCACGCGGTGGTACAGCCCGATCTCCGCGGCCCGCTGCGCGGTGATGAAGTCGCCCAGCATCAGGAGCTCGCTCGCGTGTGACAGGCCGACGATCCGGGGCAGCAGCCAGGCCGCACCCATGTCGGCGCCGGCCAGGCCGACCCGCGAGAACAGGAACGCGATCTTGGCGCCCTCGGCCGCGACCCGGATGTCGCTCGCCGCGGCGATGACCGCACCGGCCCCGGCTACGGTGCCGTTGAGCGCCGCGACCACCGGACGGCGGCATTGGCGAATGGAGAGGATCAGGTCGCCGGTGAGTCGGGTGAACTCCAGCAGCCCGGCGGCATCGCGGTCGAACAGCTGGCCGATGATATCCTCGACGTCGCCGCCGGTGCAGAACGCGCGCCCCGCGCCGGTGATGATCACCGCGCGGACGCCCGCCTCCCGATCGAGCGCGCGGAAGGTGTCGCGCAGCTCGGTGTAGACCTGGAAGGTGAGCGCGTTGAGGCGGTCGGGGCGGTTGAGCGTAATGGTGGCGACGGCCGTGCCGGGATCGACGGCGTAGAGAAAGCTTTCCGGGCGCAGTGGCATCAGCCGAGCACCGCCATGGCTTCGATCTCCACCAGCGCTTCCGGGTCGACCAGCGACGTCACCTGTACCAGGGCCATCGCGGGGTAGTGGGCGCCCATCCGCCGGCGGTACGCCTCCCCCAGCGGCTTGAGGCTCGCGCGGTAGCTCGCGATATCCGTGACGTAGATGGTGAAGCGGCCGATGTGTCCGGGCTCGCCGCCCGCGGCCCGGAGCACCGTGAGCACGTTGCCCAGCGCCTGATCGAACTGCGAGACGAAGTCTGCCGCGGCTACGCGGCCCGAGCCGCCGCCGCGCGCCGTCTGGCCGGCGATGAACAGCGTCCGGCCGCCGGCGGCGGCCAGCATCCCGTTGTTCCAGCCGCGCGGGGCGCCCAGCTCTTCGGGGTTGATGACCGCGAACCGCCCGCTCATCGAGTCTCGCCCATCGAGGATCAGCGCCTCGCCGTTGGGGACATGGTCGCCGCTCGACACCGCGAGCGCCACCACCGCTGCCGCCACTTCGTCCGGGGTGATGAGCCGCGGCTGCGACTCGGACGCCAGCGCCGCCGCGAGGGCATCCGCCCGGCTTCGGCCGGTCTTGGCGGAGATCCGATCCACGGTCTCCGCGGTCATCGCCGTGTCCACGAAGCCGGGGCACACGGCGTTCACGGTCACGCCGGTGCCCGCCACTTCGGCCGCGGCGGACCGGGTCAGGCCCAGCAGGGCGTGCTTGGCCGCCGAATAGGCGGCCAGGTACTTGCCGCCCCGCAGGGCCGCGGTGGAAGCGACGTTGACCACCCGGCCCCACTGCCGCTCGAGCATGCCCGGCAGGAACGCCCGGGTACAGAGGAAGGCGCCGGTCGCGTTGACCGCCAGCAGACCGTTCCACTCCGCGAGCGAGGTGCGCGCGATCGGCATCGACGCGGCGGCGCCGGCGTTGTTGACCAGCACAGCCACCGGCCCGAGCTCCCCGGCTTCCCGCGCGAGCGAGGCCACGCTGGCCTCATCGCTGACGTCGCACACGACCGCGCGTGCCGTTCGACCCGCGGCCGCGAGCTCGGCGCGCTGCCGCTCGATCTGCTCGCGGGTGCGGGCCGCCAGCACCACATCGAGACCCGCGCCGGCGAGGGCTCTCGCCGTGGCGGCGCCGATCCCTCGCCCCGCGCCCGTGACTACGGCGACGCGTCCGATCGGCGAGCTCATCCCGGCTCGGGGGCGCCGGCGTCGCGCTCGGCCTCGACCGCCGCTTCGAGAATCGCCCCGAGCACCTCGATCGTGGCCCGGCCTTCCGCCACGCTGGCCTGCGAGGGATAGCCGAAATAGGCCCGGGGGCCGCCGGCTTCCATGAAGCTCTGTTTGCCGTCCCGGATGGCGCGGGACAAGGACGCGGGATTGGGCGGCAGTGCGGTCCGGATCTCGTCGCGCACCAGCTCCGGACGCTCGGCCATCACGATGGACGTCTCGAACTGGCCCGCGTGACATGCACCGCTCCGGAATTCTTCGCTCAATCGCGCGCCCCACGGCTTGCGGGTCAGGTTGGGAAACGCCACCCGCATCCCCAGGTCGCGGCGAATCTGCGCCGCCGCCGTCTCCAGCGATTCCAGGTGGTCGGGATCGAGGTGCGCATTGGCCAGCGCCAGCAAGGCAAACCCGTGGCGGGCCAGGCCGGCCGCGAGGTCCACGACGATCGCCGTGGCGGTGCTCGGCCGGAGCGAAAGCGTGCCGGCGAAGCTCTCGGCGAAGCGGGCCGTGGTGAAGGGCAGCGCCGGCAGCACCACCGCGTCCCACCCCTGCCGGGCCAGCCGAGCTGCGCCGGCACGCGCCATCGCCTGCGCGATGATGACGTCGGTCTCGAGCGGCAGGTG
>DASSMN010000369.1:0-4387 GCA_035688885.1 Gemmatimonadales bacterium | reverse complement strand
CCGACACCGTGATCTGAACCTCGCGCTTGGTCACGTTCACCACCCGGCTGGTCTCCTGACCCTGGTACTGGACCGGCACGTCGGGATCGTAGCGGACGATGGTGCCCCGCACCACCGCATCGGCCTGGGTCTCGGATGCCGGGCGCAGGCCGAGCCGGCTCTGCAGCGCTTCGCGCACGCTGGTGGCGACTTCCTGCGTCAGCGTGGGCTCGGCCGTCTGGTTGTCGAAGGGAAGCAGCGCGACCGTCTTGATGGACGGCGGGAGCCCACCGCCCGCGAAGCCGTACAGGCAGCCGCTGAGGGCGGCCGTCAGGAGCGCGAGCAGGAGACTACGGCTTGCGATCAGTCCAGATCTCCGGCGCAAAGTCGGCCCGCGTCGTCGAGAGAAACGTGAGATTGAGCTTGGCCGGCACGCTGGGCACCACGAGCCGCGCGGTGAGCGGGGTGCCGGTGCTGTCGAGCGTGGTCTCCGCCCGGCCCACCACCTCGCTGCCATGCCGCACCTCGGTCACCAGCTTGCCCCGTTTGCCGGTCGTGCGCACGTAGCTCACGGTGTCGGTGGCGCCGGCGTACTGCCAGGCGGTTACCGTCCCTTGGCTCGAGCCGCGGAGCTGCTCGCCCTCCGCCGGCTCGCGCGCAATGCCGAACATGGCCCACATGAGCGGGTAGTTGGGAACCAGCTTCTTGACCGCGTCGGGCGGCTCGGCCCAGAGCGGCTGCTCGCCGATGACCGCGGCGGCGGCGGCACCGGACCCGAACGGGCCCGCGACGTCGAACCGCAGCGAATCCGGGGGCGCCACGCGGGCGCTGCCTCGGCCGCCCGCGCTGGACCGCTCGTCCTGAAACAGCCACTTGAAGCGATGAAGGCGATGCTCGCGCGGCACGGTGGCGGCGACCCACTGCCCCACCTGCTCCCGCGACACCGGCGCCGCGCCGGCCGGCACCACGGCGCCGGGCGCACCGCTGCACCCGGCGAGCGCTAGGGCAAGATAGGCCACGCGAACACCGCGGTCAACGAAAAAGCGTTGTGGCATCAATAGTTATAGCCGAAGAAGAAGCTGACGAAGCCGGCGTCTCGCTGGTCCGGGCTGAGGCTGTAGCCCACCGATTTGTTGTTGCTGTACCGGCGGCCCACGTCGAGGCGGAGCACGGTCAGCGGTCCCAGCGCCATGCGGAAGCTAATCCCATAGCTGCCCAGGAGCCCACGGTCGCTGGTGGTGGAGAAGACGGCCTTGCCGAGGTCGGTAAACAGCGCGCCCTGAATCTGGGGCAGGTCCAGATCGCCGAGCGGCGTTCCGAGGGTAAGGTGAGTGAGCAGCGGGAAGCGCACCTCCTGGTTGAACAGGAACGCCTGCGAGCCGACGATGTAGCCGAACTGGGGGTAGCCGCGGAGGCCCGTGGTGCCGCCGATGTTCACCCGCCGCGGCCGGTCGCCGCCACTATAGAACCCGAATGCCCGGAGGGCCCACGCGCTCTGCTTGCCCAGCCGGAAGTAGTGCCGCCAGTCACCGCTCAGCAGATAGCTGTCGAACCGGCTGTTGGTGAAGTCGCTGGACACGCCGGCGGTGAGCGAGAACCGTCCCCCGTCGATCGGGCCGCTGTTGATCCAGAGCGAGTTGTCCCGCACGTAGCTCAGGTAGTGCGAGGCGATCCACCCGACCCGCCGGGGCTCGTCGACCGGCAAGGTGAAGTCCACCCGGTCGGAGTGCTCGAGCACCGTGGTGCCTTCGATCCGGGTGAACCGGGTGAGCGGGTATCGAAGCAGACCGATGGCGCCATACGCCGTCTCGTCATACGCGATGACGTTGTCGCCTTCGAAATTCCGGCTCTTGGTGCGGAACGCGCCCACCCCCCAGTTCACCCGGCGGGACTGGTTGAGGTACACGGCCGTGCCGCTCAGGTTGGCGAAGATGCTCCCCAGCCGGCGGCCCTGGTAGGATGACACCGAGCCGAACAGCAGGTTGTCGCCCAGCAGGTCGCTGGCGACGAAGAAGATGCCCTGGGCGCCGCCATACCCGGGGATCACCACGGCGTCGCCGGCCGCGAAGTCGAGCGTCAGCCGCTTCCGGTACGGCTCCTTCCGGGCGGCCACGCTGGTCGCCGTGTCCTCGGGAACCTCCCACGACCACCGCCCCGCGGGCGCGGCCGTGGTCGCGGCGAAGCGATCACGTCGCGCCGCCGAGTCCACCGGGATCCGGTACACGTTCCAGCTCAGGTCGTGGAACCCGCCCACCAGGAGCGCACCGCTCGGCAACGGCACCGGATCGAACGCGCCGGTCCAGGCCGAGGTCTCGCGGCGCCCCTCGCCGAGGGTATCCACCGAGAAGACATTGAGCACGCCGTCGCGATCGGACGCGAAGTAGATCCGGTCGTCCGCGGCCCAGATGGGCGACTCGTCGACCCAATGGCCGGTGGTGAGCTGCGAGATGGCATGGGTCTCGAGGTCGAGCAGGAACAGGTTGGCCGCGCCGCTCCGACCATCGGCGGTCCGGTCCGACGCGAAGACCAGGCGGCGGCCGTCGGCGCTCGGGCTGGGGTCGAGGTCCTGGTACAGGTCCGAGGTGAGCGCCTCGAGCTTGCCGCTCGGGAGGCTCACCCGATACAGGTCCGACACGCCCCGCTCGGACAGCCCGCTCACCACGATGCTCTGCCCGTCGGGCATCCAGTGCGGCGACAGGAGCGATACCAGCTCGGTGAACTGGTAGCGTCCGGCCATGCGGCGCCGGGCCACGTCCCACACGATCAGCGCGTCGCGGTCGCCGTAGCGGGCGGTGAACAGCAGCAGGCCCTTGCGGGACGCGTCCATCCGCGACTCGAAGGGGTGAAACGACTCGAGCTCGGGGGAGCGCCCGCCGGTCACGATGGCGCGGGTCTTCCCGCCCCGCTCGATGGACTTGGTGTAGATGGACACGTAGCCGCTGGACGGCGACAGATAGGCGATCTGCCCCGGGGTGTCGTCGCCGCCGGTATCGGGCATCGCGGTGGCCTTGACGCCGAGGTGCGCGATCTCGGTGCCGAGCACGTTGAGCGGCGCGAGGCTGTCGACCGACGGGTAGTACTGTCGGCGCATCGCAAGCTGGAACTCGTCGTTCAGCTGGTCGAGGGTCCGGCCGTACACCGCCTGGACGGCGTCCTCGAAGCTCGCGTGACGATTCTGCTCCTTGTACATCATGGCGACCCGCCAGTCGCCGTAGGTATCGGCCAGCCAGCGGTGGATCTGCCCGCCGATCGGGTAGACGATGGCGCTCGTGGTGTACCCCAGCTGGCGGAGCGACGGCAGGCGGCCGCTCAGCGTCAGATCGCGCATGATCATCTCGTCGCGCGCGTCCTGCCCCGCCGACCAGAGCTCGGCCAGGCCCTCGCTCCACCAGAGCGGGAAGTTGAAGCGGCTGGACCGGGGCGACAGGTTGTACGCCTCGACCAGGATGTCGAGCTGGAAGACGTGCACCATCTCGTGCCGCATGGTGTGCCGGAACTCCGCGAAGTTGCCGCGGAATGGGAGCGCCACCCGGCGCTTGAGGAAGTCGGTGGCGCCGAGCAGCCCCTCGGGCGGCGTGAACGGCAGGACGTTGGTCTGCTCGAAGTCGGTGTGCGAGGCGTAGACGATCATCGGAATGCGGGTGGGTACCGCATGCCCGAACTGGATGCTCAGGGTATCGTAGCTGGCCTCCGCGTAGGCCAGCGCCGGCGCGGCCAGGTCGGCCTCGGCGGAGTAGTAGTAGAGGTCGACGTGGGGGCCCTTGAGGGTCCGCCAGTCGAGCTTCCGGTACTGGATCTTGTTCTGGCCGAAGGCGAAGAACTGGGCCCGGACCGGAGCCGCGCCGAGGCCGAGCAGGGCGGTCAGGGCCAGCAGCACGCGGGCCGGGCGGACGCGGGGCGGGAGGCGAAGGCGATGGGTCGGCGCGGGCATGCTGGCTGGTCTCCGTCCTCGCTCACTTCCTCGCGATCGAGCGAATCACATCGCCCTGCATGATACGAGGCAGGATGCCCCCGCCGACCACGACCTTGCCGAACACCGTGTAGGTGCCGTCGAGGTGAGGCTGGGCGCTCAGATTGATGAACCACTGGCTCATGCCGGTATCGGGTCCGGAGAGCGCCATGCCGAGCATCGGAGCGTCATAGCGGTTGCGGTTGATCTCGTCGCGGATGGCGCCACCGGGACCGCCGAAGCCGTCGCCGCGAGGGTCGCCGTCCTGCACGACGAAGTTGGGCACCACGCGATGCCAGCGGTTGCGATCGAAGAAGCGCCGATCGACCAGCCGCAGGAAGTTGTCCACTGTGAGCGGCGCGTCCGGACCGAGGAGCTCGATCTCGATCTGCCCGCGGCCTTCGGTATCGATGATCACGTGGGGCCGCGCCAGCGAGTCGGGTGAGGTGAGATAGCGCC
>DASSMN010000521.1:0-12920 GCA_035688885.1 Gemmatimonadales bacterium | reverse complement strand
GTCATCGAGACCTCGATTGCCTTTTACGTCTTCCGGCTGGACAGCCTCCAGCAGGCCGGCGTGCCGCCGCTGGGCCAGATTCGCGATGTCGTCGCCTACCAGGCGCGGGCCGAGAAGAAGCAGGAGCGCGGCCGCGAGATTGCGCGCGAGTTCTACCACCGGGTGCAGGCCGGCGGCTCGCTCCAGGCCGTGGCCGATTCGATGAAGCTCCCCTACAAGGAGTTCGGGCCCTTCCCCCGGGTGAATCCGCCGGTGGACGATCCGGTCGTCGTCGGCACCGCGTTCGGCCTCGACTCGGGCAAGGTGAGCCCGCTGCTCGACACCAAGCAGGGCATCTACGTGCTGAAGGTGCTCGAGCACATCAAGGCCGACTCCGCCGCGTTCGTGAAGGACCTCGACAGCTACCGGGCCAGAATGATCAACATGGCGCGTCAGGACCGGGTCCGGAATTACCTCGAGGCGCTGCGTCAGGCCGCGAAGGTGCAGGACGATCGCAAGAAGGTGTTGCAGCAGACCGCGGGGCAAACGCAGACCTCCTGAGGAAGGCACAGGGCCCGCGAGGGCGATAGGACGACAAGGAAAAGAGCGAACGGGGCATGCACTCGATGCATGCCCCGTTCGCTTATCCTTGCCGGACGGCTCTTTCCTATCGTCCTATCGCCCTCTCGGCCTACTGTGACAGGCGCTTGGGCTCCCCACTCCCGGTACCAGGCGCCTGCTGCTGGTTCTGCGCGTCCATCTGCCGCGACGCGAGCGACCGGTTGGGATCGTCCTGGCCCATGATGGCATCCTGGGTGTCGGACAGGCTGCGCTTGAATTCGCGAATGCCTTTGCCGATCGAGGCTCCCACCTCCGGCAGCCGCTTGGCGCCGAACAGCAGCAGCACCACAACCATGATCAGCATGATTTCGGTAAAGCCGAGGTTGCCCACGGGAACCCCCTAGAAGATCGAGCGGGCGATCAGGTACGCCACCACCACCCCAATCAGCGCCAACAGCGAGACGTGCAGGCCTATCGGCCCCAAGGTGAAGTTTATCACCAGGAGATCGGCCGAGACAGGGCCGAAATTGGCCGTCCAGGTGCTGGTGAAGAAGGTGCGGGCGGCGCTGTCGGGCAGGGTCTGCCGGAGCAGCGCCGTGAGGGCGCCGCCCCCGATGAATCCCGCCACCAGGATGCCGAGGTAGAACCCGGGACGATGTGGCCCGGACATCAGCGCCTGCGATCCACGACGTAGGTTATGGCGGCCCGAAGCGCGTCCCGACCCGGCGAGGGTGGCAGGGCGTCGAGCTCGACATCGGCCTGCTGCGCCAGCCGAAGGGCTCGCTCCCGGGCGTACTCGAGTCCCCCAGCCTCACTCACGGCGGCGATCACGTCGGCGATCTGGCCGTCGTCCGGCTCGGGGCTGTCCATCAGGACATCCACCTGGGCGCGAGCCGCCGCCGCCATCCTGGGCAGCGCGGCAATCAGGGGCAGGGTCACCTTGTGCTCCCGGAGGTCGGAGCCGGTCGGCTTGCCGGTCACCAGCGGGTCGCCCACGTAGTCGAGCAGATCGTCGACGATCTGGAACGCCATGCCCAGCGCTTCGCCGTAGCGGCGGAGCGCGGCGCGTTCACTCGGCGCCGCCCGAAGCGCCCCTACCTCGCAGGCGCCCGACACGAGCGAGGCCGTTTTGGCCCGGATGAGGAGGTCGTAGGCCTCTTCGGAGAACTGGAGAGGCTCGTGGGCCAGGAGCTGCCGCATCTCTCCAACGGTCATTTCGTTGGTAACCCGGCTCAGCACCCTCAGCGGCTCGAGGTCGTCCAGCCGAACCAGCTCGATGACCGCGCGGGAGTACAGGTAGTCGCCCATGATGACCGACACCTGGTGGCTGAACAGCGAGTTGATCGTCGGCATGCCGCGGCGCAGCACCGAGTGGTCCACCGAGTCGTCATGCACCAGCGTGGCGACGTGGATCAGCTCGATCACGGCCGCGAGCGTGACCGTCCGCGGGTCGCGGCGGCCGGTGGCCTCGTCCGCCAGCAGCAGGAGCGTGGGGCGGAACAGCTTGCCCTGCATCTGGAACAGATGGGAGTTCACCTGCGCAATGAGGCCGAAGTCGGCCTCGACGATGCGGCGCAGCTCCTTGGGGACCTCTTCGAGTCGGGCCCGGACCGGTCGCTGCAGGTCGGCCAGCGTGACCGGGGCGATCTGCGAGCTCATTCGCGCCGTCCTGCCGTGAGTCGGTGGATACGATCGCTCAGGTCCATGAATTGGATGTCCACCGCCATCGCCCGCTCGTAGCTGGTGATGGCGTCGCTGCCCTTCCCCTGGGCCTCCAGCGCGCGGCCCAGCCAGTAGATCAGGCCGATCTTCGCTTCGTCGCCGCCGTCCACGGAGTCGACGGCCCGGCGCAGCACCGCTTCGGAGATCGCGAACTGTCCCTTCTCGAAGAACGCCGTGCCCAGCGCTTCCGAGGTGCGGAGGCGTCCCTCGGGCGCGCGCAGCGCCTTCTGGAACTCCGCGATAGCCTCGTCCAGCAGGCCCATCTCCTTGAAGGCGATCCCCAGGTCGTAGTGCGACTGGTAGTCGTCGGTGTCGAGGTTCTGCTCGATCCCGCGCTTGAACTGCTCGAGGATCTCCTGGAACTCCCGCTGCTCGTCCTCATCCTGCGGCTCGCGCCGGTCGATCCGCATGCGGGTGTCACGCGTGGCGGACTCCTCGAAGATCATCGAGCCGAGGTCGAGGAATGCGTCGCCGGCCTCCGCCGGCGCCGCCGGCGGTGCGGGCGGAGGCGCCGCCGCGACAGGGGATGCCGTGGGCGGTGCCGCCGCGGCCGGCGGGGGCGCGGGCCGGGCAGCAGGGGCACGGCTCGCGGGCGGCGCCGGTGCCGTGACGGTGGGACTCGGCGCAGTCAGCGCCGTGATCGCGCCCGACGCACGGCCGTTCGAGGGATCGTGTTCCAGCACCCGGCGATACACCGCCAGCGCCTTGTCCGTGGCGCCGGCGCGGCCCAGCGCGTCCCCCAGCGCGAGATACGCGTCCAGCAGCGGGGTCCGCTCGCCGCTCCGAAACGCCAGCTCCACCCGCTTCTGGTGATTGTGTATGGCATCGGGCTCGAGCGCTACCAGCCGCTCGGCGATGCCTATCGCGCTCGGCCAGTCCTCAGTCCGCTCATACCCTTCGAGCGAAAGCCGCAGCTCCTCCGCCGCGCGGGGCAGCTCGCCGGCCAGCAGCAGCCGGTCGGCCAGCTCTCGATGCAGATCGGGGTCGTCGGGGTCGTTGACGATCCGATCTTCCAGTTCGGCCAGCTCGTCGGTGGCGCCAGCCTCGGCCGGCTCCGACTCGATGAGCGGAAGCCCGGCCGTCGCCGAGCCGGAGCCAGCCTCCTCGTCGAACTCGAGATCGACTTCGGCCTCGTCGGAGACTATGAAATCCACCTCGGTCGCCGGCAGCGCGAGATCGAGATCCTCCGGGGTGTCGAGCAGACCTTCGACGGGCTCGGCGGCGGCGCTCTCCGGAATGTCCATGGATTCGAGCGGTGCTCCGGCGAAGCTCAGGTCCTCCGGCGAAGCGTCGAGCTCGAGACCGGCCACCGACCCTGCAGGATCGACCTCCATCTCGGCGTCCACCGCCGTCTGCTCCAGCCCCGCCAGCGGCGGAGGTGACGCCTCGGCCGATTCGGTGGCGGCTTCAGTGCCGTAGGACGCCTGCGTCAGCTCGAGGCCCTCGGGCGGCGGCGCCTCGACACGCGCCTGCTCGGCCGCCGGCGGCGACGGAGCGGAGATGGGTAGATCGAGCCCGGTATCGAGAAACACCAGGTCACCCCGGCCGGGCCTGGGCCGGGTCGGAGGCGCGGGGGCAGCATCGGCCTTGCCCTCACCCGTCGTGGTCGGCACCTGGGCGGCACCGGCACCCTCCAGGTCTCCCGCGATCTTCGCCAACTGCTCTAGCGCCTCCTCCTCCCGGGAGGCGGCGCGCAAAAGCTCGACCAGCATCATCCGGATTTCCTGGCTGCCGGAGAACTGGTCGGCGAATTCCTTGACCGACTGAAACGCCTGATCCAGCTGGCCCAGGCCGTTCATCCGCTCGAGGAACTCGATCAGGTTCCGCTTGGCCTCGATGACGACGTTCTTCCGGGCGTGCAGCTGAGCCAGCTTGAGGTAGGTCTGAACCCGTCCGGGATTGACCCGCAAGATCTTGCCGCACAGCGCGATGGCATTGTTGAAGAAGCCCTGGTCGGCGTACAGGTCCACGGCGCGCTCGTAGGAGCGAACAGCCGCGGCGGTGTCATTGATCTTGAGGTAAAGGTCCCCGACGCGATTGTAGAGCGAGAGATCGGGACTGGTTTCCGCGCCGGATTCAATCTGCTGGATGGCTTTGAGATAGACTTCGATCGCCTTCCGCCAATCCTCCTTCTGCTCGAACTTCCGCGCCGAGTCCTTCAGCTTTTCCAGATTCATGCGGCTCGGGCTGGGAAGGGGGACCGAAGATAAGCTTAGGAGTGAGCGAAAGGTACCGGGCTGCCACCGCACCGGCAAGCAGCCGCGGGACGGGCTACTGCGGCCCCGGATCGAGCTCGCCGAGGGCCACCGCGCGCGTCAGACGCTCGAGGTCCGGGGCGGGCGGACGGTCGGGCCCGAGGCGGGGAACACCCGGCGTCAGGCCGCGAAGCCGGCGGTGGAGATCGGCTACCCCCCGGCCGGGCGTGAGGGGTTGCAGGAACTCGAGCCCCTGAGCCGCACACAGCAGCTCCGCCGCGACGACCCGCTGCGCATTGGCCAGGATCCGCTGTGCCTTCCAGGCCGAGGCCATCCCCATCGGGACGAAGTCCTCCTGGTTGGCGTCGGTCGGGATCGAGCCGATGCTCGCCGGCATGGCGATGGCCCTCGACTCGGCCACGAGCGAGGCGGCCGTGATCTGGACCATCATGAAGCCGCTGCTGAGCCCGGGATCGTCGGTCAGGAAGGCGGGGAGCCCCTGCGAGAGGTCGGGATTGACCAGCCGCTCGACGCGGCGCTCGGCGATGGCCTGCAACGTGGTGAGCGTCATAGCCAGCACATCCAGCGCCTGGGCCACCGGCTGACCGTGGAAGTTGCCTCCTGAGATGACTTCCCCGTCTTCGAATACCAGCGGGTTATCGGTGGACGCGTTGAGCTCCACGGCCACGGTCTCTTCGGCGAACCGGATCGCGTCGAGCACGGCCCCCATGACTTGGGGCGCGCAGCGCAGGCTGTAGGCGTCCTGGACCCGCGGATCGTTGTCGCGGTGCGATTCCCGGATTTCGCTTTCGGTGAGGAGTGCCCGCATGAGCGCCGCCGCCTCCGTCTGGCCCCGATGCGGCCTGGCGGCATGGATCCGGAGATCGAGCGGCGCGGGGGTTCCCCGGAGGGCCTCGAGGCTCATCGCCGCGGCGCCGATGGCCGTGCGCCACAGCACCCGCGCGTCATGAACCAGCAGCGCCAGCAGGGCCGTCTGCGCCTGAGTCCCGTTGATGAAGGCCAGGCCCTCCTTCGGCGCCAGGGCGAATGGCGACAGACCCGCCGCGTCGAGCGCCTGCCGCGCCGACGTCGTGCCCACCTCGCCGAGCACTTCCCCTTCACCCATGAGTGCCAGCGCGATGTGGCTCAGCGGGGCGAGATCGCCGCTGGCACCGACGCTGCCCTGCTCCGGCACCAACGGGACCACGCCCGCGTTGAGCATCGCGATCAGCGCCTCGACCAGCTCCGGCCGAACTCCGCTGGTAGGCCGCAGCAAGACGTTGGCACGAAGCAGCATGACCGCGCGCACAACCTCCGCTCGAAGGGGGTCCCCGACGCCCGCGGCGTGGCTCCGGATCAGGTTCGCCTGCAGCTGGTTCAGCTTGTCGGGCGCGACGCGCACGTTGGCCAGTTTGCCGAACCCGGTGTTGATGCCGTACATGGTTCGCCCCGAGGCCACCGCGGCTTCGACAAGGCGGCGGCTGCGGAGCAGCGCGGCTCGGGCCGAGGGGTCCACGGTCACCCGCGCGCTCCGGTCACGGGCGACGCGGACCATCTCCGCTACGGTGAGCGAGCGGCCGTCGAGCACGCAGTCGGTCTGAGGCATGGCCCGAAGAAAGGCGGCTGCGGAGCTACATTCAACCCCCGCGCGTTCGCGAGCATCCACCCGGGTGAACAGACGAGGGGCCGAGCCGCCACAGTGTGTGTGGCGGCTCGGCCCCTCATCCATTCACCCGCAGCTTCCCCGCCCCTTGTTGACCGCTTGGTTGGGGCTCGAGCAAGCCGTTACTTGCCTGCGGACCGGACGAGCAGCTCCGGGTTGCCCGGATCCGTCTGGTAGGCCCAGTCCATGATCAGGAAGTCATGTCCCACATGGCTCAGGCGGACGGCGCCGTAGCGCTTGAACCCGTCGCCGCCGTCCATCTCGAACACGTAGCCGTACCCCGGAATGGCCAGGATGCCGGTTGTCCGGTACGCGCGATCGGCCGCGAAATCGATGGAGGTCAGATCTTCGACGGGATTGTTGTCGTCGTAGTACTCCACGCCAGTGCCGGCGCGCACCGGCGTGAGATAGAGGTCGCCGGCGCCGTCCCGGTCTACGAAGAAATCGATGTTCGACCCGGCGCTCGAGCGCACCAGGCCCAGCTCGTTGGCCTGCACGCTGCCATCGCCGTTCAGGTCGTCCCAAAATCGGAAGCCGCTGCTCGCCGCCTGAAACTGGGTGGCGTACAGGATGATGTTGCGGCTGTCCGGTCGAGGCGTGTCGGACCGGAGCGGCGAGCGATCGCTCTCGAACCCGTCAACGCTCACCGCCGACACCCCGAAGCACCGCGGGACGCCGTTGGTCAGCGCGCCGACCACGAACTCCGGCGCCACGGTGGTGCCTTCGAGCTGCCAGCTCGAGCCGCACGCGTTCTGATCGAGATTGTAGCTGGTGCTGTAGATCCGGTAGTTCTGAAAGTTGCCCGGATCCGACGTGTAGGAGTTGTCGGTCCAGGTGAGCGCGATGGCGCCGTCGAGAGACGTGCTGGACAGGGTTGCCGGCACGTCGGGCGGCACGCCCGGTCCGGTGCGATCGTTCGACGAGCAGGCCGCCAGCACGGCGAGGGCGCCGAGTGTCCACCAGCCACGCATTGGAGTTCTCCGAAGGGGTTCGCGTGGCGGATCTGCGAAAGACGTGCCAGCTTTGGTAATTTGCAACATGTTACGGTACAATGTCTTAGGGTTTTAGCTTGCGGGGCCGGTGTCCTCCACAAAGGACGGGTTACGGCTCGATGGTCGTCTGGTCGTAGTCGAACTTGAGCTCGGGCAGGTCCGTGAGATAGATCGTGAAGTAGAAGGCAAAGCTGCCGCTCGGGTTCTTGGCATAGCTGAAGGCCGCCCGCCATTCGTGGAGCTCCCGTTCGAGCCGCACGTTCTGCCCTTCGAACTTGCCGTCCGTGATGTTGTACTGGGTGTTCCACGAGAGCGACCAGAACGGAGTCGGCGAGAAGTTCGTGCTGAACGCCAGGCTTTGCCGGTCCGGCACGGAGGCGTACGGCTGTCCGGTCGACGGATTGACGCCGAATGGGGTCCGGGTCCGGCTCAATTGATAGTTGAAGCTGGCGGTGAAGGCTCGGCCGGGTTGCCGGAGCTGGGACTGGCTGGGACTGAAGAACGAGCCCGGCCGAGTGCGGCGGCCCAGGTCGGCCACGTAGCTGGGCACATTCTCGGGTCCCCGTGACGGCCCCGCCTTGCCGCCCAACCCGAAGATCGACGCGATGGAGCGGAAGGTGTTCCCCGAGAGCTGGAAGCTGGCGCTCATGCTCTGCAGGAAAGGGGAGAACTTGGAGCTGTCCGCCCCCGCCGCGCCGCGCCAGAGATCGTGCGAGAAGCTCAGGGTGAACCCGGGCAGCAGATCGCTCAGGACGGAGTTGGTGACGCTCTGCGTCGCCCAGCCGGTAAATCCCGGCTTCTTGGCCTTTTCGAAGTCATAGGTGACGCCGCTGGTATTGATGCTGAGCAGGCGGATCTTTCGACTCTCGGTGGAGCTGGTGTCGGCGCCGGTCGCCTTGTATTTGCCCTCGAACGTCTGCGACAGCGCCACCGTCACCTGCTGCTGCGCGTCGCTCCGGAGCTCGACCGGCTGGCCCGGCAACGTCGTCGCGCGCGCGAACGCCTCATTCACCGTGGCGGCCGGCTGGTAGTTCCAGGTGATCACCGGCGACACGCTGTGCCGTATCCGCGCCAGCGGCCCGATGCCGGGAAAGAACCCGAACAGCGTGGGCGAGGCGGTCGCACCGAACCGGAATCGCTTGCCCTGCGTGACCCAGTCACCGTTGGTATTCCGGTTCCGGATGGCGAATGGTCCCGCGGTGGTGTTCCCCACCCCAACGCCCGGCTGGATCTTCCAGCTCCCGCGGAACAGCACCGGCAGGTTGATGCCGGTGTCCCAGTCGAACGAGCTCTGGAAATCGCTCAGAAAGGTGCGCTGCACCTCGATGCTGTCGCTGGGATCGGGCGTCGTCAGGTCCGGAGTCTTGAACGTGACGATCTCCTGGCCGGCGGAGTGCTGATCGTTGAGCTGGATCGAGTTCTGCCAGTTGAACCCGCCGAACCGCACCGGGGTGTCGAAGCTGAGCGCAGTCACCCGGGACGTGGCGTTGGTCGTCACCGTATCGAACAGCCCGCCCGGCAGCGCGCGGAGCAAGGTATCGGCGGACGGGTTCTTGGTCGTGTTGTTGGTGAAGCTGAGTCCGGGCGACCAGGTGATGTCGGAGCCGAGCGCGATCGGCACCGGCGAGAGCGTCACCGCCGGCAGCAGCTGCTGCACGCTGCCATCGCTGAGGCTCTGGCGCCGATTGCCGCCCAGGGTCAGGGTGCCCCACGAGAGCCGCTTCGAGTAGTTGAGCGAGCTGGTGATCTGCTGGGTGTTCTGAAACGGATCGATGGCGTTGCGATTGACGATCGTGGTGTTGCTGGCGTAGTTGATGTTGAAGTTCAGGCTGCTGGACAGGCTGAACTGCTGGCTGTGGTCCCACCGCAAGTTGAGCCCCGACCCGCCCCCCACCTCGTGCTGCTGGTTGACGCCGATCGTGCCGCTCATGAACCGGTTGAGCCAGCGGTACTGCCCGCCCACGCCGTACTGCACGTACCGGTTGGCGAACCAGTCCAGCCGGGCCGTGAGGTCGAAGTAGTCGCTTGGCGCCCAGTAGTAGCCGATGTTGCTGATCTGTCGATTGTAGGTGCGGGTGGGCCGCACCAGATCGTTGAGCCCGAACTGGGGGATGAGAATGCCCGAGTGCCGGCCCGGCCGGGTGTCCTGGAAGATGAACGGCAGCCACAGGATCGGAACGTCGCGGACGTAGAGCACCACCGGCCGGGCCACGAACATGCTCTTCGAGATCCACTTCATCTCGCGCGCGCTGAAGTGGTAGTGCGGCGTCGGCAGATCGCAGCTGGTGATCTCGCTGGAGCCGGCGTAGATGCGGCTGGAGCTCGAGTCCTGGGCCACGTTGCCCCGGAGGAACCAGACCGTCGAGCCCTCGGTGAAGTTGGTGAGGGCGTCGTTGACCGTCCCTCGTCGCTTGCAGGTGTCGTAGCGGATCCCCTCCCCCACCAGCACCTGCCCCCGATCGAACAGATACGGCGTGCCGCTGGCGTCGAGCAGGCAGCTGTCGCGCTGGTACCGGATGGTGTCCGCCTCGAGCAGCGCGCCTTGCCGCTCGGTGAGGGCTTCGCCCTTGAGCAGCACCCGCTCGTCCTGCACGAACACGGTGGCCATGTCGGAGCGGTAGCGGGTGAACTGGTACCCCGGCCGCGCCTTGAGCGCCTGCATCACCGAGTCGTCGGGGGCGAACTGCCGGGTGGGCCCGGTGGGAATGCCGAGCCGTCCGGCGGTGGCGGTGTCGAGCGACTGACCCGGCTTCTTGCGGTGCAGGCTGTCCTGGAGCGAATCCGGCAGCGCCCGGCCGGGCTGACCCTGCTGGGTGGGCACCCGCCGCGGCTTGACGGGCACCTGCCCCTCGGCGCGCGGCGCGCCCAGGGCGAGGCCCAACAGGACCAGCGCAGCGATGGCCGCCGCCTTTCGGCGCCGGCGGTGGATGATCACCGCACCGGCGTACCCGACCTCATACAGCAGGATCAGCGGGATGGTCATCATGATCATGCTGATGAGATCGGTGCCCGGCGAGAGCAGCGCGCCGGCCACGCACGATCCCACGATCGCGAACCGGCGGAAGCGCGACAGCTCTTCCGGCCCGATCACATCCAGCCAGGCCAGGATCACGATGACCAGCGGCAGCTCGAACGAGAGGCCCAGGGCCAGCACCACCTGCAGCACGAAGTCGAAGTACGCGTCGTAGGTGATGAACGGCTGGATCGCCTCGGTCTGGAAGCTGAACAGGACGTGCAGCGCCTGCGGGACCACGAAGAGGTAGGCCACCACGCCGCCGATCAGGAACAGGCCCAGCCCCACGAACAGCGCGGGCACCAGGGCCTTCTTTTCCTTCGCGTACAGCGCCGGCGCCAAGAACGCCCAGGCCTGCCACAGGATGACCGGCGACGCCAGCACCACGCCGACCAGGAACCCGAGCTTGAACACGATCATGACCGGGTCGGTCGGACTGGTGACGATGAGCTTGCCGCCCGCGCCGGTAAGGTAGGGCGCGATCGGCTCCTTGAGCAGATTGACGAGCTGAAAGTGCTGAACCAGCCAGAGCCCGAGCGCGAAGCCCACGACGATGGCTGCGAGCGAGCGGAGAATGCGCCAACGCAGCTCCTCGAGATGATCGAGGAAGGGCATCTCCCCCGGGGACCCGGTCATGCGGCGGGCCGGCGCCCGGGCTAACGCCCGAGCGCCTTCAGGCGATCACGTGCCAACGCGGCCTCGTCCGACTGGGGGTACTTCTGGACCACGCGCTGGTAGGCATCCTTCGCCTTGGCGTTGTCTTTCCGGCGCTCGGCGAGGAGACCCAGGTTGTACAGGGCCGAGGGGGCGCGGGTCGCGGTGGGATACTGGTCGACGACCTGCGAGTAGTAGGCGCCGGCCGAATCCGGATTGTCGGCCGCGAAGCTCTGACCGATGAAGTAGAGTGCGTCCGGGGCTCGCGGGCTGTTGGGGTAGTTCTTGAGCATCTCCCTGAGCCCGAGCCGCGCCGTGGTCGTGCTGCCGCGCCGGAGCTGGGCCAGCGAGGCCTCGTACATGGCGTCGGCCGGCGCGGGTGCGCCAGCGCTCGGCTGCGCGGAGTCGCCGGGCGCCGGGGCGCCGGCCGGCGCGGGCGACTCGTTCTCCTGCGCCGCGCGCGCCTCGAGCTGGGTGCGGAGCTCGCTCAGGCGCTGCTGGCTCTGACCGGTGAGCTCCTGCAGCTGCACCAACTGCTGCTGGATGTTGTAGAGATCCTGCGAGACATCGCCCTTGATCTGGGCCACGGTGCGCCGGGTCGTCGCCAGGGAGTCCATGATCTGGCGCTGCATCTGGATCACCTCGGTGAGCTGCGCGGCGCGGGTCGAATCGCGCCGCAGCGTCTCGGCCCGGAGCAGCGCCACCTCCCCCTGCACCAGCTGGAGGTCACTCTTGGAGACGCAGCCGCTCAGGCCGACCGCGACGCCGAGCGCCGCGGTCAGGATGGCGGTCCGTCGCCCTTGGCGCGAGCTCACTGCGGCGCGACGAGGTTGTCGCCGCCCGAGGTGATCGTGAACTCGTCCCGGCGGTTCTGGGCGTAGGCCGCCTCGTCGTGGCCCGGGTTGAGCGGGCGCTCCTCGCCGTAGGAGACGACGTCCATGCGGGAGGCGTCGATGCCCTTGTTCTCCAGATAGCGCTTGGCCGCGGCGGCGCGACGGTTGCCCAGGGCGAGATTGTACTCGTCGGAGCCCCGCTCGTCGGCGTGGCCGCTGATCTGGATCTTGACGTAGGGGTTCGCGCCCAGGATGCTGGCCTTGCGGTCGAGCGTGCCTTGATCGTTCTGACGGATGACCGCCTGGTCATAGTCGAAATTGATCATGGCCGCGAGATCCGCCGCCACCGCCTTGAGCCGCTCCGCCGCCGCGTTGGCGGCCGCGATCGAATCCGCCCGCCGACGCTCGTCGGCGCTGTTGTCGGGCGCCGGCGCCGGCGCAGGGGTCGCCGCGGGCGTCGGCTCGGGCGCCGGCTGCTCGGGCTTGGGCTTCCCGCCGCAGGCGGCAGCGAACCCGGCGGTGGCCAGGACCAACAACAGGGTAGGTGCGCGCATCAGAACTCCACGTTCGGGGTTAGGGGGCGACCGCGGTCCGACTCAGGCGGCGGGACCACGCAGGGAGCCGCGCCGCGCCAGGCGTCTTGAGCTGGCGCACGCGACCGGTCTCGATGTCGATGACCCAGAGCTGGCGAGCCCCGCTCCGGTCAGAGACGAAGGTGATATGACGGCCATCGGGCGCCCACGTCGGATCTTCGTTCCGGCCCGACGACGTGAGCTGGCGCACGCGCCGGCCCGCCACGTCGACGAGAAACAGCTGCGGGCTGCCCGACACCTCGCGATGAAACACGACGTTCGCCCCGTCGGGGGACCACTCCGGGGCATTAGAGCTGCCGGTGGCGCCGTAGTCGAACGGCGCCAGCAGTTCCTGATCGGTGCCGTCGGCGGCCATGACGTAGATTTGGGGCGGCCCCGCACGCGTCGACACGAACGCGAGACGACGGCCATCTGGTGAAAACGTTGGAGATAAGTTGTCCGCATAGCGTCCCACGGTCAAGCGTTGCGCGCAGCAACGATCAGCGATGTTCGCGAGATAAATGTCGGTCCCGCTCTCGTCGGAGTGCGCGTACGCCAGAAATCGTCCGTCAGGTGAGAACGACGGCGTGATGTTGAGCCCGGTGTTGGTGCCCGGCACCTGCAGCGAGGCCCCGCTGCCCAGAGTCTGGACCATGACGCCGCCGCGGCCACCCGCCAGCAGCGTGTACGCGAATCGCTGCCCGTCGGGTGACCAGGCCGGCGAGAGCGACGTCTG
>DASSMN010000396.1:0-3948 GCA_035688885.1 Gemmatimonadales bacterium | reverse complement strand
CGGCGCCATCAGAAGCTGGTCGAGGAAGCGCCGTCGGTGGCCGTCGATCCAGAGCTGCGCGAGTGGATGGGATCGGCTGCGGTGTCGGCCGCCGAGGCGGTGGGGTACCTCGGGGCAGGGACGTGCGAGTTCCTCCTCGCGCCCGACCGATCCTTCTACTTCCTCGAGATGAACACGCGAATTCAGGTCGAGCACCCGGTGACCGAGCTGGTCTACGGCGTGGACCTGGTGCGCGAGCAGCTCCGCATCGCCTCCGGCGAGCCCATGCGGGTCCACGCCGGCTGGCTCAGTCCCCGCGGCTGGGCGCTCGAGTGCCGGATCACCAGCGAGGATCCGGCCAACGGGTTCCTGCCCAGCACCGGGCGGATCAGCCACCTCCGCGTACCGGGTGGCCCGGGCGTGCGCTGGGACGGCGGCGTTGACGTCGGAGACGAGGTCACGCTGTACTATGACTCCATGCTCGCCAAGCTCATCGTGTGGGGCCCCGATCGCGCGCAGGCCGTCCGGCGCATGCGGCGGGCGCTCGACGAGCTGACCATCCTCGGGGTCGCCACCAACCAGGGCTTCCACCGCCGGCTGCTGGCCGACCCTGCCTTCGAGGCGGGCGATATCGACATCCAGTTCCTCGATCGCCGGCCCGACCTGGCCCAGCCCCAGCTCGCCGAGAGCGAGCTCACCCGGCTGGCCGTCGCGGCGGCGCTGGCCGAAGACCAGGCCCGCCGGTCGCGGCGCCCAGTGGTAGGTGGCGACGACCCCGGCAGCGATGCCTGGACCGCGCGGGCCCGTCGCGAGGCGCTCCAATGACGCCCGTCCGCATTCTGCGGCTGGCGACCGGTGGCGACGGCGTGGGCCGGCTGGAGGACGGACGCACCGTGTTCGTGCCGCGAACGGCGCCAGGCGAGCTGGTGGAGCTGGCCGGCCTGCGGCTGCACAAACGCTTCGCGCGGGCCCGCGCGGGCAGGGTGGTCGAGGCCTCGCCCGCACGCGTGCCGCCCCGCTGCCCACATTACGTGCGCGACGATTGCGGTGGCTGCCAGCTCCAGCATCTGGAGTCGGATGCGCAGCGTGAGGCGCGCCGCGGGTTTGTGGGTGAGGCGCTACGCCGCCTGGCTCGCCGCGACACGCCCGATCCACCGCTGGTGCCCGCGGTGGAGGAGTTCGACTACCGCAGCAAGATCACCCTCGCGGTCAGCGCCGACGGCCGGCGCATCGGGCTCCGCCCGTACGATCGTCCGGACCAGGTGTTCGAGCTGGAGTGGTGTCACATCACCATGCCCGAGCTCATGCGCGCGTGGCAGGCGCTCCGAACGGTGCGGCACCTGTTGCCGCCGCGGCTCGAGTCCGTGGTGCTGCGCCGGGACCGGGAGGGTGGGGTCCACCTCATGTTCCGGAGTGCCGCCGCCGAACCATGGACCGGAGCGGCCAGGCTCCGTGCGGCCCTGCTCGAGCGCGCGACGCCGGCCACGATCTGGTGGCAGGGTGTCGACGGGGCGCCCCGCGCCATGGCCGGCGCCGACAGCCCCTATCCGGCGACCGTGTTCGAGCAGGTCCACCCCGCCATGGGCGATCGCGTCCGTGCCCACGCGGTCGAAGCGCTGGGGCCGGTGGCCGGGCGTCATGTGTGGGATCTGTACGCCGGCATCGGCGAGACGACGGTTGCGCTGGCGCGAGGTGGCGCGTCCGTCGAGAGCGTGGAATCGGACCAGCGGGCGGTGGCCGAAGCCGAGCGCCGGGGGCCGGCAGCGCGCCGCCACGCGGCTCGGGTGGAACATGCGCTCGCCGAGCTGCGGCGGCCGGAGCTGGTGGTGACCAATCCGCCGCGCATCGGGATGGACGCCCGCGTCGCCGAGGCGTTCGAGCGCCTTCGGCCCCGCCGCGTGGTCTATGTCTCGTGCGATCCGGCGACCCTGGCCCGCGACCTCACCCGATTGCCCGGGTATCAGCTCACCGACGTCCGAGCCTTCGACCTGTTTCCCCAAACCGCCCACGTCGAAACGGTCGCGGTGCTGGAGCTCGCCTCATGAAATACATCGTGACCGTGGCGGGACGAGACCTCGAGGTCGAGGTGGATGGCGACCAGGTCACGGTCGGCGGCAAGCGCTATGCGGCCAGCCTGAGCAGCGCGCCGGGCACCCCGGTCCGTCAGCTGCTGCTCGATGGCCGGGCCGAATCGCTGGCCGTGGATGCCTCGGGCAGCGGGCGGTGGGCCCTGACGCGCGGCGGCGAGCGGTGGGAGATGGAAGTGCTCGACGAGCGCGCCCGCCACATTCGGAGCCTCACGAGCGTCGGCAACCAGGCACGCGGGCCGGCGGCGCTCAAGGCGCCCATGCCGGGACTGGTGGTCCGGGTGCAGGTCGAAGCGGGCGTCACGGTGGCGGTGGGAGCCGGCGTGGTTGTGCTGGAGGCGATGAAGATGGAACATGAGCTGCGCGCGGCCGCCGCGGCCTCGGTGCGCACCGTCCGGGTCAAGCCCGGGGAGGCGGTGGAAAAGGGGCAGGTGCTGGTCGAGTTCGAATAGCTGGGCCGCCGTTCCGCCCCGCTCGGCATCCGACCCGACCTCGACGGCGCCCGTCGCAGGCCCCTTGACCCGCCCTCGATTCAGCCGCTATCTTGTGAGTCTGTTTCGCTTTGACCCGTTTCACGCTCACGACCAAGGGCCGCTCCACCTCATGAAGACCTTTACCGCCACCCCGGCCGACATCAGCCACGACTGGCACGTCGTGGATGCCGCCGGCGTGCCGCTTGGCCGGCTGGCCAGCGTCGTGGCCCAGCTCATCCGGGGCAAGCACAAGCCCACCTACACGCCCCACATGGACGGCGGCGATTTCGTCGTCGTGGTGAACGCGGAAAAGGTGCGGCTCACCGGGCGGAAGCTCGAGAACAAGCGTTACTTCGGGCACACCGGGTACATGGGGCACGAGAGCTTCACGGCAGCGCGCGATCTGATGGCCAAGCACCCCGATCGGGTCATCGAAAAGGCCGTGTTCGGCATGCTGCCCAAGACCTCGCTCGCCCGCCAGAAGCTGCGCGGCAAGCTCAAGGTCTACGCCGGGCCGGAGCATCCGCACGCGGCGCAGCAGCCCAAGCCGTTCTCCGTGACTCCGTCCAAGGTGACCGCATGACCGCCGCCCCCGAATTCCGCTGGCAGGCCGTGGGCCGCCGCAAGACGAGCGTCGCCCGCGTGTATCTCACGCCGGGCACCGGCAAGTGGGACATCAACGGCCGCACGCTGGGTGACTACTTCCCGCGTCCCTCGCTGGTGCAGCACATCCAGCAGAGCTTCACGGCTACGGACACCCTGGGCGCGTTCGACGTGAAGGCGCACGTGGACGGCGGTGGGCAGGCGGGCCAGGCGGGCGCGCTTCGACTCGCTATCGCCCGGGCGCTGGTGGAGGCCGACGGACAGCACCGGACCAAGCTGCGGGCGGCGGGCCTCATGACCCGCGATCCCCGCGCCGTCGAGCGCAAGAAGCCGGGCCGGCCGGGCGCCCGGAAGCGGTTCCAGTTCAGCAAGAGATAGGACGGAAGGACGGCAAGACGGGAGGACGGAAGGACCAGCGGAAGGACGGCTGCAAGCGGAGGGCGTTGGTCCTTCCGTCTTACCGTGCTCCAGTGTTTCCGTCCCACATCGCACACCGCCGGATCCGGTCGTGGGTGCCCCTGCGGGGGTCGCGCCCGGAGATGAACGCGGTGGACGCTCAACCCTAACGACAGATTGGACACGTACACCCGCATGGCACAGCCCCAACTGCAGGACCTGCTCGAGGCCGGCGTCCACTTCGGTCACCAGACCCGCCGGTGGAACCCGAAGATGCGCCGGTTCATCTTCGCCGAGCGCTCGGGCATCTACATCATCGACCTCCAGAAGACGCTGCGGCAGATCCAGAAGGCCCAGGAGCTGCTCACCAGCGTGGTGCTCAAGGGCGACGGCGTGCTCTTCGTCTGCAC
>DASSMN010000196.1:0-3591 GCA_035688885.1 Gemmatimonadales bacterium | reverse complement strand
TCCCCAGGCAGGCTACCCGCCGGCAGCTGGTTCCGGCGCTGCGGCGGAGCGGCGAGGGCATCCTCGCGCTGCTCCGCGTCGGATGCGAGCACGGCGGCGCGATTCCGCCAACGCCACTGTACACCTGGCGCAATCTCCCGCTCGACGTGGGCCATGTGCTCACCTATTTCGTGGCCCACGAGGGGCACCACCGCGGTCAGATCGTGATGGCCGCGCGGGCGCTGGGCGCTCGATTGCCCGCCGAGGTGACGGAGGGCTTGTGGGCCTGGAACCGGCGGTCGGCGGAGGCCGGCACCACGCGTTAGCCTCGAGTGGCACAACTCTGAAGGGGGCCGGGCTCATGGGTGTCGCACGCATCGGCAGGACCGTCGGGCTCTGGGTCGGGCTCGTGCTGCTGCCGGGAGCGGCGGCCGGTCAGGCGGCGCCGGACAGCGCCCGGACCGGCGTCTTCCGCCGGGCCACACTGGTGCTCACCCTCGAGGCCGACGGCGGCTACCGACTTTCGGCGGAGAGCGCGCCCCTGGCCAACGGCCGGTTCATTGGGGGGGACACGCTCGTGGTGGTGGACCTGGCCGGCCCCGACGCCTGCGCCCCGTCCGACACCGGCCGCTACCTGCTCCGGGCGGCGGTGGACAGCCTGTGGCTCTCCGCAGTGCAGGACCCCTGTCACCATCGCACCAACGGGCTGGCCGGCGGTTGGCGCCGATCGACCACCGAGTCGCTTCTTGCCCTTACGCACGTCACGCTGATCGACGGCACCGGCACGCCGGCCCGCGCGGACCAGACCATCGTGCTCCGGGGCGACACCATCGCGGCGGTGTTCCCCTCGGCGACGGACCCGCCTCCCGCCGGCGCCGAGGTGCTCGATCTCACCGGCCGATTCGTCATCCCCGGCCTCATCGACACCCACGTCCATCTCGCCACCGACCCGAGCGACGGCGACCGCCGGCCGGCCGTCGAACAGCGGCTCCGGAACGCCCTCCACGGCGGGGTCACCGTCGTGCGCGACATGGCGGGCGACGGCCGCGTGCTTGCCGACCTCTCGCGCGCGGCCCTGGTGGGCGACATCGAGTCGCCGGCCATCTACTACGCGGCCGTCATGGCGGGTCCGGAGTTCTTCACCGATGCGCGGGTGGGTCTCGCCAGCCGCGGCGTAAAGCCGGGAAGCGGCCCGTGGCTCCGCAGCGTCACGGCAACGACCGACTGGCCCCGGGTCATCGCCGAGGCCAGGGGCACCGGGGCCACGGCCATCAAGGTGTACGCCGCCGTGCCGGCTGCCGTGCTGCGTCCGCTCGTGGCCGAGGCGCACCGGCAGGGACTCAAGGTGTGGGCCCACGCCACGCTGTTCCCCGCTCGGCCGAGCGAGGTGGTCGGCGCCGGGGTGGACGTGATCTCGCACGCCGCGCTGCTGGCCTGGGAGGCGATGACCGAGGTGCCGCCGTGGACCCGGGCGGGCCCGCCGGACAGCACCATCCGGCCGACCAACGTGCTGGTGGCCTCGCTGCTTCGGCTGATGGCGCGGCGCGGCACGATGCTGGACGCCACCTTGTTCGTCATGGGCGACAATCCGCGACGGGCGGACTGGGCCGCAAAGGTGACCGGCGAAGCATGGAAGGCCGGCGTGTCCATCACCGCCGGGACCGACAGCATCGGGGTGGACCAGGAGGGCACGCTCCCCAACGTCCACGAAGAGCTGCGGCTCCTGGTGGAGCAGGCCGGCCTCACGCCATTGGCCGCGCTCACCGCCGGGACGCTCAACGGCGCCCGCGCCATCGGCATCGAGGGAACCCACGGCTCGATCGCCCCGGGCAAGGTGGCGGACCTGGTGGTGCTCTCCGGGGATCCGAGCGCCGACATCCGGCACACCCGGGACGTCGTCTATGTGTTCAGGGAGGGACGGCGGTTCGAGCCGCTCAAACCCGCGCAGGCGCAGGCCGGCAAGCCGTGAGCGGGTGACGCGGGCGCCTGCCTACGGCTCGCTATCGGTGGCCTGACCGCTGAGCGGCGGCCCGACGTGGTGGGACGCACCCGAGGCCACCGAGCGGCTGAGGAGGCCGGCGAAATCGGGGTTCCGGACCTCCCATTCCTCGCGGCGGCAGCTCACCACCCGGGTCTCGCTGTCTGAGACGAGCTCGAGCGTCACGTGCGTCTCCGTCTCGCCCCGGCGGACCGACTCCCGGATGCGGACGAACCAGGTCTGGCCCTGGTGGAAGAAGAACTCGCGCGAGGTCATGCCAGCCCCTGGATTCTCGACATCTCACATTCAGCCCGATTCGGACGGCCGTCAACTCTCCAAAGTTCGACGCTGTTCAGGACATGGACAGGGCGACCCCGATCCGTGCAGCTTGTGACACGCCGGCTCCGGCTCGCTTGCCGCCGGTGTTCCAGCGTACTACCTCGGCTTGCGAGCGATGGTCCTCCTGGTGGGAGCAAACCTGTGCATACCGTGAAAGTCGTCGCCTGCGGCCTGGTGCTGCTCACGCTCTGCCTGGTGTTCGGGCGGGCGGCCGGGGCCAAGCTGTTCCTCCCGCTGTGGCTGGTGGCGGCCGCGGTGAACCTGTGGATCGGCGTGTCCCGGGCCGGCTACTCCATTGCCGACGAGGCCCCGGTGTTCCTCCTGGTGTTCGGGATTCCGGCCGCCATCGCGCTCGGGGCGCTCTGGGTGCTCTCCCGAGGGTAGGCCGGGTCACACCGGGGAAACGCCCGATCTGAAACTTGGGGCATCCATTTTCGGGAGCCGCCCCATGCCGCGTTTGCCGATCGTTCCAACGATCCTGGCCGCCCTGCTCTGGGCGGCCCCCAGCCTACTCACCGCCCAGCAGATCGCCCGCCCGCGTTCGTCCTCGATCTGGAACGCGCGATCGAGCATGCCCGCGGCCGATACCACCCGTCGGAACCTGGGGTCCCAAGGCTGGACCCGGTCCAGCAGCGCTGCGGCCGGGGGCGTGATGGGGGTGCTGGGCGGGATGGCCGTTGGGCTCTGGCTGTGCCGCTACCGGGAGACACCGACGGGAAGAAGCTGCGGCCGGGACGTGCCTCGGGGAGCCGCTCTCTTGGGCGCCGTAGGATTGCTGCTGGGTGCCGCCCTCGGTGAGAACGTCGAGCACCAAAGAGACTGACACCGGCATTCCATGGGCCGAAGTGTCCATGCGCCAGGGTCCGCGGAACCGCTCTGGCGACGCGCCGGATAGCCCATATATTGGCGAAACTGAGCCTTCAACGTGAGGAATGAGGCTGAAGGCGCGGGCTCGCGATTCATTGCGCAGGACCACCAGGAGGACCCGGAGAAGGCTCCGGTCGAAGGTGGGCGATCGTGACTGGGCTGCTGGAGCGCCTCAGTTCGACGCTGGCGTCCCGGTACCGGCTCGAGCGGGAGCTGGGTCAGGGAGGCATGGCCAGGGTGTTCCTGGCGCACGACCTCAAGTACGAGCGTGAGGTCGCGGTAAAGGTGCTGCGCCCCGACCTGGCCGCCGAGGTCGGGGCGGCCCGGTTCCTTCGCGAGATCCAGATCGCCGCCCGCCTCCACCATCCGCACATCCTGCCATTGTACGATTCCGACCAGATGGACGACCTGGTCTTCTACGTCATGCC
>DASSMN010000123.1:0-3573 GCA_035688885.1 Gemmatimonadales bacterium | reverse complement strand
CCGTCGTCCGACGCTCGCGCCGAGGCCGCCTTGCCCGGGCAGGCACCATGGTCGAATACGCGCTCATTCTGGCCAACGTTGCCGGCACGACCTTCAAGACCTTCGGGATGAACATCGAAGGATGGGCCTCGGGCATTCAGTGGAGCGCGCTGACCTATGCCCTGTTGGCCCTGATCGCGCTGCAGGTCGCGTTGTGGGCCTTCCGCCCGCGCGACCACTAGGGGACCGGTGTCCGGGCTGACGGTCCACCTCATCCCGCACACCCACTGGGATCGAGAGTGGTACCTGCCGCGAGCCGCCTTCGTGGCCCGCCTGGTTCCCGCCCTCGACGATCTGCTCGACCGCCTCGACGCCTCGCCTGAGTTCCGCAGCTTCTTCCTCGATGGCCAGACCGTGCTGCTGGAGGACTATCTCCGGGTCCGCCCCGAGCAGCGCGCGCGGGTGAGCGCGCTGGTGCGCGCCGGCCGGCTGCAGGTGGGCCCGTGGTACGTCCTGGCCGACGAGATCGTTCCCTCCGGCGAGTCCCTGATCCGCAACCTGCTGCTCGGGCGAAACGATACCGAGGCGCTGGGTGGGCGTGCGGCGGTGATGTACTCCCCCGACGCGTTCGGCCATCCGGCGGCGTGGCCCGCGCTCGCCGCCGAATTCGGCATGAGCCACGGCGTGTTGTGGCGCGGGCTGGGTGGCGAGCCGGGCCAGGAAGGCGACCTGTTCCGGTGGTATGCGCCCGACGGCCGCTCGATCCTGCTGCATCACCTCCCACCGGACGGCTACGAGGCAGGCTCCGGCCTGGTGGAGGATCCCCACCGCCTGCGCCAGGCGTGGTCCGGCCTCAAGCCGGTGCTGGTGCGCCGCGCCGCGACCTCGCACCTGGCCGTCACGGTCGGCGCCGATCACCATGCCGCGCCTGCCGCCATCGGCCGGGTGCGCGACCTGCTCGCCGCGCTCGAACCCAATGCCGAGGTGCGAGTCTCACGCTTCGACGAGTACTTCCGGGCCGCCGAGGCGCAGGCCAATGGCGTGCCGACGCTCCGCGGCGAGCTGCGCTGGAGCTACGGCTACACCTGGACGCTTCAGGGGGTGCAGGCCACGCGCGCGCCGCTCAAGCGCCGCCACGCCGAAGCGGAGCTGCTGCTCGAGCGCACCGCGGAGCCGCTGGCCGCGCTCGCCTTCGCCGCCGGGCGGGGCGACCGTCGCCCGCTGCTTCGCGATACTTGGCGCACGCTGGTGCGCTCGCAGTTTCACGACTCCATCGGCGGCTGTACCTCGGACGCGGTGGCCCGCCGGGTGGCGGGACGGCTGGACGACGTGCTCGAGGCCGGGCGGGAGCTCGCCCGCTCCAGCCTCGACGCCCTTACCGGCAACGACCCCGACCGCGCCCGCGACCACCCGGCAGACACGGCGCCGCGCCTGGTCCTCTGGAACCCCGTGGCCCGCGAGCGAAGCGGGGCCGTCGTGGTGGCGGACCTTACCTGGTTTCGGCGCGACGTGCTGGTGGGGCCGCCAGGCGGCCGCGAGCCGCGCCGCGGCGACGGCGCGCGCGCGATCGCCCTGCTCGGCGCCGACGGACCGATTGCGCTCCAGCCGCTGGGCCGCGTCACCAGCTACGAGCGCCTCGACGCGGCGCGGCATTATCCCGACCAGGACGAAGTGGACCTCGTGCGGGTCGCATTCCGGGCGCCGCCGCTTCCGGGGCTGGGCTTCGCCGTGCTGGAGCCGGCCGAGCGCCAGCGGGCGGTGATCGACACCGCCGTGCGCGCCGGCCACCGGAGTCTCGACAACGGCCTGCTCGCTCTCACCATCGCGCAGGACGGCACGGTCACGCTGGCCGACCGGCGGACCGGGCTGCTCTATCCGTCGCTGCTGGGGTTCGAGTCGGCCGGCGACTCGGGCGACACGTACACCTGGGCTCCCCGCGCCGGCGACCGGACCCGCCGGATGACCACACCGGTGGCCGTCCGCACCCTGGCACGCGGCCCCCTGGTGGCGGCGCTCGAGGTGCGCGGGCGGCTCACCAGCTCGACGGGCGCCGTGGAGCTGCGGCTGCTCCTCACGCTCCATGCGGGGAGCCCGGTGCTTCGGTGCACGGTTCTGCTCGACAACCGGGCGACCGATCATCGGCTGCGCCTCCGGGTGCCGACCGGAGTTCCCGGGGTGGCGGCGGTGGCCGGCACCCAGTTCGGCACGGTGATGCGCGCGGCGCCCGCGACGGCCACGAGTCACTACGCGCGAGAGACGCCGGTGACGACCGCGCCGGCGCAGCGCATCCTCGCCGTGGCCGACAGCGACCGCGGCCTCGCCCTGCTGGCGCCGGGCTTTTTCGAGTACGAGCTCGATGCCAACGGCGACCTCCGGGTCACCCTGCTGCGCGCGGTGGGTCAGCTCTCCCGGGAGGACCTGCCCACCCGCCCAGGTCACGCCGGTTGGCCCACCGCCACGCCCATGGCCCAGTGCCCGGGGCCGGACCGGCTGCAGCTGGCGATCGTGCCGGTCGAAGCGGCCGACCTGTGGGCGGGGAGTCGGCTGGCCGAGTTGTGGGAGGATGTGTTCCTGCCACCCCGAGCGCTCTGGCTCCGGCAGGCCACGCCGCTGAGCACCCCGGCCTGCGACATCCGGCTGGAAGGGAAGGGACTGGTGTTCTCCTCCGCCAAGCCCCCGGAACAAGGGGATGGACTGGTACTGCGCTGCTGGAATGCGCGCGGCGAGGTGGTGAGCGGCGCCTGGCGGCTCGGCCGCGCGGTGGCGCGGGCGATCCGGGTCAGGGCGGACGAGCGAGCGACGGTGGACGAGCTGATGGTGGCGGACGGGGGACATACGGTCCCGCTGATCGTGGAGCCTCACGGGATCGCGACCGTCAGGGTGGAGCTCGCGGGCCGCGACTCTTGACCGGATCCGTAAACGGTGGAACGCTACAGGCCGACTACACGCCGGTTGGGGCCGCCTGCTCATGCGTCGCCTGCTGTGCACCATCTCCATTGTCCGCGCCGCGGCGGGTGTCCTCACCGCATGCACGCCGGGCAACCCGACGAGCGCCCCGCCGCCTGCCGCGGTGGCGCCAAGTGCGTCCGTTGCGCCTGCGGAGCCTTCGGCGGATCCCTATCATCCTCCCCCACGCGACACGGTCGAGCTCCCGCTCTACCACGCCTGGCAGCAGTACAGCTTGCAGTGCGCGCGATGCCACGGCGAAGACGGGCAAGGTACTTCGTTCGGGCCCAGCCTGCTTCATGCCCTTGGCCCGGATGGCGACGTCAATAGCCGCGACGCGTTCGTCGACGTGCTCACCCATGGCCGGCCCGACAAGGGGATGCCCTCGGCGGCCAAGATGGGGCTGGACTCGACCTTCTTCGACGGGCTGTACGCGTACCTCAAGGCTCGGAGCGACGGCCGGCTGCGTGGCGGCCGGCCCGCCCGGGCGCGATCCGGGGATCATCGCTCGTGAGCCGCGTGAGCTACGAGGTGACGGCGGCCGTGGACCTGGCGCTCGTGGACCAGTTCGAGCGGTTCATGGTCGACGACCACATCCCGGCGCTCATGGCGACCGGCTGCTTCCGCTCGGCCGCAATCGTCCGCCTG
>DASSMN010000099.1:0-2612 GCA_035688885.1 Gemmatimonadales bacterium | reverse complement strand
AGGTCCAGGAGGTCGTCAAGAGCTACTTCGGGAAGGAGCCCCACAAGGGGGTGAACCCCGACGAGGTCGTGGCGATCGGCGCCGCGATTCAGGGCGGTGTCCTGGCCGGCGAGGTGAAGGACGTCCTGCTGCTCGACGTCACGCCGCTGTCGCTGGGCATCGAGACCCTGGGCGGCGTGACCACCGTCCTGATCCCCCGCAACACGACCATCCCGACCAAGAAATCGGAGGTCTTCTCGACCGCCGAGGACTCCCAGACCACCGTGGAGATCCACGTGCTGCAGGGCGAGCGGCAGATGGCGCTCGACAACCGCACGATCGGCAAGTTCCAGCTCACCGGGATCCCGCCGGCTCCGCGCGGCGTGCCGCAGGTGGAGGTGACGTTCGACATCGACGCGAACGGCATCCTGCACGTCTCCGCCAAGGACAAGGCGACCGGCAAGGAGCAGAAGATCCGCATCGAGGCCTCGTCGGGGCTCGGTGACAAAGAGATCGAAAAGATGGTCAAGGATGCAGAAGCCCACGCGTCCGACGACAAGCAGCGGCGCGACGAAATCGAGCGTCGCAACCGCCTCGATACGATGGTGTATGATGTGGAGAAGAACTCGAAGGAATGGGCGGACCGCCTCGAAGGCGGGCTGAAGTCGCGGTTGGACGGGGCTGTCGAAGGCGCCAAGCAGTCGCTGCGCAGCGGCAACCCGGCAGACATCGCCCGGGCGCTGGACGAGCTGCAACAGGCCTACTCGGCCGCCGGCGCCTCCCTGTACCAGGCGAGTCGCGGGGCCGAGAGCCCGGGCGAGCCCGGAGCCGGCCCGGCGCCGGGTGAGCCGGCCGCGGCCAAGGAGAACGTCGTCGACGCCGACTACGAGATCGTCGATGACGACAAAGGGAAGAAGTCGTAATTATGTTTCACTTACTCACAATACGGACAGTGTGACGCTATGTCGGTACGCACGAGAGATTGGCTGAAATTCATCGCCCTGGTGGGCCTGGCGTTCGTCTTCGGTCTGGGCTTCGCCTCGGCCCTCGACCTGCCGAGGAAGACCTCGGCGGAGCCCGCGGCAGTGTTGCAGGCGGTGGCGCAGCGGCCGGTGATTCCGGCCGCCAAACCCGCCGCCGACCTGGGCGACGCCTTCGTCGCCGTGGCCGAGCACGTGAAGCCGGCGGTCGTCTACATCGTGTCCGAGATCCGGCAGCGCGCGGACACCCGCCGGCTGCCGCCCGGGTTCGACGATTTCTTCCCGCAGTTCCGGAACCGCCCGCAGATCGAGCAGGGCTCCGGATCCGGGTTCATCGTGTCGCCCGACGGGTTCATCCTCACCAACAACCACGTCGTGGCCGGCGCGAGCAAGGTCACGGTGCGGCTGTACGACAAGCGCGAGTTCACCGCGCACGTCGTGGGGACGGACCCCCAGACCGATATCGCGGTCATCAAGATCGACGCCACCGCCCTGCCGACCGTGGCGTTCGGCAACTCCGACTCGACGCGCATCGGCGAGTGGGTGCTGGCGATCGGCAATCCGCTCGGTGAGGCCTTCGCCTTCACGGTGACGGCCGGGATCGTGAGCGCCAAGGGCCGGCTCTTGTCGGCGCTCCAGGAGTCCCGCTACTCGATCCAGGACTTCATCCAGACCGACGCGGCGATCAACCCCGGCAATTCCGGCGGTCCGCTCGTCAACGTGCACGGTGAGGTGATCGGCATCAATTCGGCCATCGCCAGCGAAACGGGCTACTACGCGGGCTATGGGTTCGCCATCCCGATCAACCTGGTCCGGACGGTGATGACCCAGCTGGTGGCCAGCGGCCACGTGCAGCGCACCGTGATGGGCATCGGGATCAAGCAGGCCACGCCGGAAGACGCCGAGGCCGTCGGCCTGAAGCAGATCACCGGCGTCGTGGTGGAGAGCTTCACCAACGACGACTCTCCCGCCAAGCGGGCCGGGCTCGAGCTCGGCGACGTGATCACCGAGCTGGACGGCCAGCCGGTCGAATACGTCGCGCAGCTGCAGCAGCGCGTCGGGTTCAAGAAGCCCGGCGAAACGGTCAAGGTGACCGTGCTGCGGCAGGGAGGCGTCCGCAAGGAGTATTCGGTGCGGCTCGTGGCCCAGCCCGCCGACAATGCGACGCAGGTCTCCGCGAACGACGGCGCCGGGAACAACGGCGACGAGCTCTCGGGCTCGACCAACCGGCTGGGGATCGCGATCGAGCCCCTGACCCAGGAGGACGCCGCGCAGGACCCGCGGCTGCTGCGGGTGGCCCGCTCCGGTGGGGCGCTCGTGGTGACCGACGTCTCGCCCGACGGCCCGGCGTACCGCAAGCTGTTCGGCAATGGCCCCAGCAACAGCCCGGACCTGATCCTGCAAGTCAACGGCACTCCGGTCCACACGCGGACCGAGTTCCGCACGGCCATGCAGACCGTGCACCCCGGCGGCATCGCCACACTGCAGGTGCTGCGCCGCTTCCCGGACGGCTGGGACACCGCGGTCGTGCGCGTGCGCGCTCCCTGAGGTCCAACAGCGGTTTCGAAACAGCGGGCGCCGGCAAACGGCGCCCGCTGTTTTTCTTATCTCCGAACCAGCAACACCACGCCCGCCAGCGCCATCCAGGTGACG
>DASSMN010000109.1:0-5943 GCA_035688885.1 Gemmatimonadales bacterium | reverse complement strand
CTGGTTCCGGGCCCACCCCGAGGCGCTGCGCCGCACGACCCCGCTCGATCGCTGGGTGGCTTAGGTGTCCTCAAATGAGGACAGTCGTTTCCGGCCTATGATTCTACGTCTAACGGCAGCAATGACTTAGCAGCCTGCAGTTTCTGGCATCAAGTCTGCCATGACCTCCCACCGTTGCCGTGTTCGAGCAACCATTCCCAGCCACCGCGGAGGTCATGATGATTCGCAAGCTGCTCCTCGCCGGCACCGTTGCCGGCCTCGCCCTGACGACTCCGCTGGCGGCCCAGCGCTCGTCGGGTGCCTCGTTCGGCCTCACTCCTTACGCCGGTTACATCAAGTTCGGCAGCCTCGTCTCGGGTCCGTTCGGCACCAGCCTCCGGAATGGCGGTTCGGCCGTCTACGGTGCCGAGGCCCAACTGGGTCTGGGCCGCGCCGTTGCGCTGATCGGCAACGTGGCGTACTCACAGCCCAATCTGGAAATCGGGGCGCCGCTGATCGGCGGCGTGTCGGTAGGTCGGAGCTCGGTGCTGCTGTACGACGCGGCGCTTCGGCTTCGGGTGCCGGTCACGTCTGGGCTCCCTATTTCGCCCTTCGTGCAGGGCGGCGCGGGGGCCGTTCGCCAGTCGTTCGACGTGGGCCCCGCCTCCACGCACGAGACCAGCTTCGCATACAACGTGGGAGCAGGCGCGGACCTTGCCCTTGCGCCAAGGCTTGGCCTCCAGCTCATGGTGAAGGATTACATCGGCAAGTTCGACGCGCACGAGGCGACGTCGATCAACGTCGATACCAAGACCACGCACAACTGGGCGGTGAGCGCGGGACTGCGGCTGGGGATCTAGCCCGAGCGCTGACGTACGGCACGAAACAGAGGGGCACGCTTCAAGGCGTGCCCCTCTGCATTGGGACACTAGGTGGGGAGCCGCACCAGTGCCCAGCCGGACGGCGCCTGATCCACGTCCTGAGGCAACGATCCCTCCTGCCTCAAGGGCCACGCGCCCCAGCTGCTCGGGTCGTCATTGTGAACGATGACCGCGACGGCCGGCCGCCGGCCCGCCTCACCCGCGAACCACGCCGGGTCCAGCCGCAGTACCAGCGACCAGCCCGCGGCATCGCCGGCAGTCTCGGCCTTCCACCCGCCGCCCTCATGAGCTGACCCCACGCGCCAGTCCGGATCGTCCAGCGGAGGCTGCCACCGGCCGTTGCGCCCCCGGTACACGACGCTGCTGTCGAGGACCCGCCGCAGGGTGAACTGGAAGTCATCATGTGCCGGGGCCGCGGCCCGATCTCCCGACACATCGAGGCACACACTCACGGCGTCGGCCCACGACGGCGTGCGGTCGGGCACGCTGGCCACCACGAACACCGAATCCGCCGCGCGCAGGAGCCATACCGAGGCCGCGCCGGACCGGGTCGCGATCGTGACCTGGGGCGGTCCCCATGCGGCGCTGTCGAGTGACGCGTCGGCCGAGGGCGGCGCGGGCACATCACGGAGCTCGACGCTGCGGAGCTCGCTCGACGCTCCGGCCGCCTGGAGCGCCAGCGTAACAAGGAGGAGCACGGCCGCCTAGTCGGAGTCGGCGGGGGTGAGGGGCACCAGGCGTCCGCGTGGCGGAATGCCCGGCTCGAGCTCCAGGATCCCGACCGAGGCCGGAAGATCGAAGCGCCGGCGCCCGGCGCCGCCGGGGTTCATCACGGTCACCACGGTGTCCACCAGCGTCAGCAGCGGCCGATGGGTGTGGCCGAAGACGATGATCTCCGCGTCGGGGAACGCCGCCTGCAGCTTCTCGGGCGTCGGCGAGCCGAGCTGGTCGCCGTGGGTGACCACGATGGTGAAGCCGTCCAGCTCGAGCGTGGCCACCGGCGGCAGCCGGCTTCTGAGGGCCGAGCCGTCGGTGTTGCCGTACACCGCGCTGACCGGCGCGAGGGTGCCGAGCTCGTCGAGGATGCGCTCCGGCCCCACGTCGCCCGCATGCAGGATGTGGTCGACCTGGGCGAACACATCGAAGACCTCGGGCCGGAGCAGCCCGTGCGTGTCGGAGATGACGCCGATTCGCATGCCGTCGTCAGTCGGTCCGGCGAACGGCGGCCGCGTTGGTGGTCAGCGACCCGAACGCCTGGAGCACCTCGGCGCCGGTGAAGGTGCAATGTCCGTAGCGGTCGGGGGCCTGCTGCGTCAAGAAGCTGGTGGCGCCCTGGGCCTCCACCTTGCCCGCGTAGCCAGCCTCCTGGCTGATCGGCACGATCGGATCACCAGTGGTGTGCAGCGTGCTCACCGGGATCGAGATGGTTCCCGACGTTTCGAACCCATTCAGGCCGGCGCGCGCCGCGGCGTCCGCGGTCACTCGCGCCACGCCCGCGTTGAGCGCCCCGTCGTCGGAGGAGCCTTGATAGACGCGTCCGATGTTGTCGTAGGGCTGTCCGCCCAGGCGCCGGCGCGCGTCGGGCAGCGCGAAGACATCGTACCACAGGATGTCGAGCGCGGTGGTGGTGGCGAACTGGAGGTCGGCAGCGTCGTGGGGCGCGCCCGCGACGGTCAGCAGCTCGAGAGTGGCCTGGTCGTCGGCCGCGAAGGCGGCGGTGACCTTGGGCACGAACACCGAGCTCCACTGGCTGCGCACGCTGTCGGGCACGTCCACGGGGCCGCCGGGAATGACGCCCGGGAAGAAGTAGTCGAACAGCACGCGGAAATCGCCCAGGTAGTCGATCTGCCCCGCGAAACTCCCCACCGGACCGCAGGCAGCCAGCGCGCCGGCGAAGCGGTCGGGGTGGCGCTCGGCCGAGAGGGCGGCAACCAATCCACCCTCCGACACGCCGACGAGAAAGGTCCGAAAGGGATCGGGCGTGAACCGGCGGCGTAGCTCGTCCACCAGCTGCGCCACATCGTCGACCGCCTCATCGGCCACCAGGCCGTTGGCGCGGTAGCTGGTGGTGGCATACGCGTAGCCCAGCCCGTTCACGACCTGCGCGATGGACTGGCCCTGGATCTGGTCATCCGGAATGGCGAGGGGCTCGTCCGCGACGACATAGCCGTGGGCATAGACGACCAGGTCACCGTTCCAGCCCGAGGGATAGCACACCCGATACAGCGCGCCGCTGTCGAGCGTGCCGTCGTGACAGCCGACCGTGACCTGCTCTTCCTGACCGCCGTTCGACTGCGGGTTGTCGCCGCCGCAGGCCGTCGCGGCGAGCGCCACGAGCGCCGCCGCCAGGTGCCGGGCGCGCGCCGAGGCCAGGGTTGCCAACCGAGTCATAAAGTCCTCATCGGGCCGGGCGGGCCCGAGTCTAGGATGCGGCGCCATCGTCGCCACTCCAGCGCCGAGCAATCTCGATGTCGATGGCGAGCTGGTCGAGCACGCGCTGGACGATAAAGTCCACCAGCTCGGTGACGGCGGCGGGCCGGTGATAAAACCCCGGGGCGGCGGGCACGACCACGGCGCCCGCCTCGGTGACGGTTACCAGGTTCCGCAGATGCACCAGCGACAGCGGCGTCTCCCGCGGCACCAGGATGAGCCGCCGACGCTCCTTGAGGGTCACATCGGCCGCCCGCTCCACCAGCGAGCGGCTGGTGCCGGCGGCGATGGCCGCCACCGTGCCCATCGAGCACGGGCAGATCACCATGCCGTGGGTGCGCCGGGAGCCGGAGGCGGGGAGCGCCCCGCGGTCTCCGTCGGAGAACGGGGTCACCGAGCGCCAGTCGCCACCGGTGGCCGCCCGGAGCTCCTCCAGCGAGCCGATGGCGCACTCGGCCTCAAGCAGTCGCATGCCGTGACTCGAGGCGATGAGCCACACCGGCACGCGATGGCGGGCCAGCACCTCGAGCAGGCGCACGCCATAGGGCGCGCCCGACGCGCCGGTCAGCGCGAGCACCACCGGGTGCTCCGTCATCGTCCCCGCCGGTTCGGGGTGGGGCTCCGGACGGGATGTCTGGGGGCGACCGGCGGCGCCGGTCGCGGTGGCGCCGGTCGAGCCCGCGTGGGCCCCCGAGGCGGTGGCTCGGGCGCGTGATCCCGACGGTCGGATCGGCGTGGCCGTCTCATCGCCACACCCGATCGAGCAGCGCGAAGCCGAACACCGTCACGCTCATGACGCCATTCATCGTGAAGAACGCCGCGTCGAGCCGGGTGAGGTCGCCGGGGTGCACCAGACGGTGCTCGTACGCCAGAATGCCCGTCGCCACGAGCAGCCCGGCGAAGTACCACGCGCCGAACCCCGCGCCCGCGCCGAACAGGGCGAGCGCGGGAATGGTGACCCCGTGGAGCAGCTTGGCCAGAGTGATCGCGCGACGCTCGCCCAGCCGCACCACCGCGCTCTTGAGCCCCTGGTTCAGATCGAAGCCGCGATCGGGCAGCGCGTAGAAGATGTCGAATCCCGCGACCCAGGTGGCCACCGCCAGACTCACCGCGAGCAGCAGCCAGGCGGGATGACTCCACCCTCCGGTCACGGCGAGGTAGCCCCCGACCGGCGCGATGGCCAGGCTCAGGCCGAGCCACAGGTGCGGCCACCAGGTGAATCGCTTGGCGAGGCTGTAGGTCAGGATCCAGGCCAGCGCGACCGGACTCAGCAGGAAGCACAGGGGGTTCAAGGCCCACGCCGCGCCCAGGAACACCAGCATGGCGACCACGATGGACGCCCAGGCCTGGGCCAGCGTCAGCGCGCCACGCGGCAGCTCGCGGTTTCGGGTGCGTGGATTGACCGCATCGAACCGGAGATCGGCCACCCGGTTAAAGCCCATGGCGGCCCATCGCGCCGCGGAGAACGCGACGATCACGAGCAGCACGGTTCGGAGCGTCACCGGATGAAGCCGCGACGCGGCCAGCACCCCCAACAGCGCGAACGGCAGCGCGAACAGGGTGTGCGGCAGCTTGACGAAGTTGACGTACCGGACCAGCAGAGACTCGCCGGCGAAGGTCTGGCCCTCGCGGGGGGCGCTCATCGCCTGCCGCTCGCCGGCAGACGGATGCCGAGCCTGGGCCAGAGCTCGTCCACTCGCCGTTTGGTGTCCTCGTCCATCCGGATCAGGTCCGGCCACTCGCGGGCAAAGCCCTCTTCCTTCCATTTTCGCGTGCCGTCGATGCCCATCTTGCTGCCGTAGGTGAAGCCCCGGCTCGCGTGATCCAGGACGTCCACCGGTCCCATGGTGAAGCGCACGTCGCGCTCGGGGTCGATGTTGTTGAGAGCGATCCACCAGGCCTCATCGGGATCGCGAACGTTCACGTGCTTGTCCACGATCACCAGCACCTTGGCCAGGGACATGAGGCCCTGCCCCCACAAGGCGTTCATCACCTTGTACGCCTGCCCCGGATACTGCTTGTCGATGGAGACGAACACCAGGTTGTGGAAGATGCCCGGTGCCGGCATGTGATAGTCCACGATCTCCGGCACCGTGAGCTTGAGCAGCGGCAGAAAGATCCGCTCGGTGGCATGGCCGAGATAGTAGTCCTCCATCGGCGGCCGGCCGACCAGGGTGGCCGGGTAGATGGGGTCGCGCCGGGCCGTCACGGCCGTGACGTGGACCAGCGGATAGCGATCGGCCAGGGAGTAGTAGCCCGTGTGGTCGCCGAACGGGCCTTCCGTCACCAGCGGCTCGGCCGGGTCGATGTAGCCCTCGAGCACCAGCTCGGCTTCGGCGGGGACCTCGAGATCGCAGGTGATCGCCTTCACCAGCTCGACCGGCTCTCTCCGGAGAAATCCCGCGAAGATGAACTCGTCGATGGTGGGCGGCAGCGGCGCGGATCCCGAGTAGATGCTGGCGGGATCGCCGCCGAGGGCGATCACCACGGGCATCCGCTCCCCGCGCTCCGCCATCTCGCGCCAGTGCGCGGCCCCTACCTTGTGGCGCTGCCAGTGCATGGCCAGCGTGTCACGTCCCAGGACCTGGATGCGGTACATCCCGACGTTGCGGATGCCGCGCGAGGGATCGGTGGTGATCACCATCGGCAGGGT
>DASSMN010000477.1:0-4909 GCA_035688885.1 Gemmatimonadales bacterium | reverse complement strand
GATTTCCCCACCGGCGAGCTCAAGGAGGACGACATCTCCGGCCGGCTCGCGCTGGTCTACGACACCCGAGACAACGAGTACAACACCCACCAGGGCCTGCTGCTCGAGGCTGGGACCCAGGTCGGGAGCGGCAACGACGGCTACACCCGTCAGTACGCTATCCTGCGGGGTTATCTCACCGTGCGCGAGGGCACGGTGCTGGCGGCCCGGATCGCGGGCTCAGGGATGGGTGGCCGGCCCTCTCTCGACGCGCGGTTCGTGCTGCCCGGGTGGGAGCACGAGATCCCCGTGCTGGGCGGCGAGTACTCTCATCGGGGGCTCGATTACGGTCGGCTCACCGGGCGCGGCACCCTGTTCGGCAACTTCGAGGTGCGGCACGACCTGCTCGCGCTCGGCGATCTCGGCGCCATCACGCTGGTGGCCTTTCTCGACGCCGGCCGGGTGTTCGAGAACGAGGACTTCAAGCTCACGACCGAGCACATGAAGGTGGGGGGCGGCGGCGGGATCGCGCTGAGGATTCTGCGGTCGAGCATCTTCACGTTCAACTATGCCCGGGGCCCGGACGGCGGGAACTTCTCGGTTGGCAGCGGCTGGATGTTCTGATCGATCCGCCGGACCGAGCGTCAGCGTCCGGTTCCTACTCCCCGCTCGCCCGCTCCATTTCAGGGCTTGCCGCGCCGCTCGATTCGGAATCGGGCGCTGCCACCACCTCTATTCCCGCCATTTGGAGCACCTCGCGCAGCGTGCTCTCACCCTGATCGCGGGCGTACCACTGGCGGACCTTGGGATAGAGCTCGCCTTTGGGCACCGCGCCCCGGTTGGCCATCACCCAGGCCTGGAGCTCGCGCGGGCGGGGGCCCCAGTGGCCCAGCTCGCGGTAGTCCTCATCCAGCGCGATGATGATGGGAATGGAGCGCGAGCCGTTGGTGAGATACCGGTCCATCACGTCGGGGTTCTCGTCGCGGCGGAGCACCCGGAGCTCGAGACCCGCGACGTGGTCCACCAGCTTGGCCACCAGCGGGACGGTGCTCGACGCGTCTCCACACCAGTCTTCCGCCAGGATCAGGAGCCGCCGAGTGCCGGGCGTCGGCGTGCCGGTGGCCCAGACGGGGAGCCGCGCGATCGCGTAGATCCCTTCCCACAATCCCTTGTGCTTCGTGCTCGCGGCCAGGAAGTCCGGAAAGGTCAGCGCGCGGTCCCACAGTGTTTTGAAGTCCAGCATGGTCAACCCGCCGAAATCGTCTGCGTTACTAACACCATGGCGGTGGCTACAGTTCCTCGATCCGGATACCCCGGCGGCCCAGCTCGTCCACGTAGGCGCGGAACGGGATCGCTTCGTCGGGCGTGTGCACCCCACGAAGGGTTACTCGGCCGTCGGCCTGCATCTGGCCGGTGATGGACAGCGAATAGCCGGTGGTTCGCATCATCGCGCTGATGCCGTGGTCAGCGTCGTAGCGGTCGATGAGCCGAAAGGTGACCTTGCCGGGCTTGCCGTCCTTGGTGCCGGTGACCCTCACCTGCAGCGCCACCAGGTCCTTGCCCCGCGGCTTGTGCAGCTTGGGATGCACCGCCGCGATGAACAGGTCTCGCGGCACCACGCTCTTCCCCTTCACCTCGACCGGGGTGTTGTCGAGCAGACCCAGCTCGCGGATCGGGCGCATGATGGCGACGTGCCCCGGATATCGCAGGGTCTTGTACTCCATCACGTCCACCTTCCCCTGGTAGGCGAACGGGAGCGTGCTGATCCCGCCACCGGTATGGAACGCCTCCAGCGTGCCGACCGGCTGGGGGAAGTCCACCGCCTCGAGCTCGCTCAGCGCGTCCACCTGCACCGGCTGGCCCCCTCGCAGAACCCAGGAGGGCGTCGTGTAGTAGTCCAGCGCGCCCTCGAGCGAATACACGATCTGGTAGTTGAGCGGCGGCTCCGGCTGCTGGGGCAAGCCGCCGACGTAGACCTTGACCTGGGCCGCCCGATCGAGCCGCCGAATCCCCTCGGCGGCCAGGATGTTGACCATGCCCGGGGCGAGGCCGCAGTCGGGAATCACGGACACGTTCCGCGCCACCGCCTGTTCGTCCAGCTTCTTCTGCTCGAAGACGATCTCGGTATTGCCACCGAGGTCCGAGAAATGGCACCCCGCCTCCACCGCTGCGCGGGCCATGGGGGCGTTGTAGTAATAGGGGATGGCGCTCATGACCGAGGTCTGGCCCCGCAGGGTCTCCTGCACGGCGACCGGATCGGTCACATCCAGGCGGACGGTTTTGAGGCGCCCGCCCCAGTCACCCTTTTGGGTGAGGAAGGCCGGGAGATTGTCGGGCCGGAGATCGGCCAGAGTAACCTGGGTGACCGCCGGATTCTGCAGGAGATCGTACGCGCAGGCGCAGCCCTGCAGCCCGGCACCGAGGACCAGCATCTTCATGAGACGACCACCTCGAACGAGAGCGAACGGCCAAAAAACCCTGGGACAAAGCCCCGGAAAATAGCCCCGGAAGGCCTCGCGGTTCAACGGTCCCGCAAACTATTTTGCGACATGACTACTACTCAACCAACCCGTCGCGACGGTGAGGCCACCCGCCAGCGGCTGCTGCGTGCAGCACTCGAGCTCTATACCACCGTTGGCTTCCGCGCCACCACCACGCCGGCCATTGCCGCCCGCGCGGGCGTGGCCGAAGGCACGATCTATCGTCACTTCAGCGGCAAGGAACACCTGCTCAACGAGGTGTTTCGCGGGGCCCAGCATTGGGGGACCACCGTCGTGAAGGAAGTCCCGAACGATGAGGGGGTCCCCGGCCGGCTGCGGCGGATCGCCCGGGAGCTGATCGACACCGCGGCCCGCGACGCGCCCCAGACCCGGATGCTGCTGCGCCGGCGCGACGAGCAGCATCTCGATGAGCAGAGCCGGGAATCGGAGCGGGAGTTCCGCGACGCCATCCATACGGTGGTGGCGGCCGGCCGGAACACCGGCCAGGTGCGCCAGGGGCCGCCGGAGCTATGGACCGACATCTGGCTCGCGCTGGTGGCGTTCATCGCCGAGCGGGTAGGAGCCCACGATTGGCCCCCCGATGGCCCTCCCGTAAACCTGGCGCTGGACGCGGCGTGGGATGCCATAGCGGCGAGGTGAGCCGGATGGTTCGACGGCGGGACGGTCGGACGGTCGGATTCCGCGGTCATCCCGAGCGAAGCGAGGGACCTACTCGACTGTCGCCGGAACTCGTCGAGTAGATCCCTCGCTTTGCTCGGGACGACATTCCCCAGCCGGGCAACAGGCCGCTGCGGCTCCTAGCGCCTTACCGGCTGGCGGCCTTCCGCCACATACGCGGTCAGCTCCAGCGCCTTTCCCGGTACCCCCGACCACTCGATCTTGCGCGAGAGCCCGGGCCCCAGCGGCCGCACCTCGATCACGCCCCGAGTGAGAAACGCCACCGAGTCGCTGCCCCAGCGGGTGGCGGCGTGGGCGTGCTCGGCGAGCGGTCCGGTGGCCGAGTCGGTCGCAACGCAGAGTGCGTCGGGCTCCCCGCAGGGTACCACCCTGGCGAAGACCGGATCCCCGAGCAGGACCGCCAGGGTAGACTCCGCCTCCGCCCGCTCCGTCGGCGGCAGCGCCTCGGCGGCCTGTGATGGCTTGTCGGCCAGCGGGGCGCGATAGAGCATGGTCCCCGCCGCCACCGTGAGCGCGGCGCCATCCCGCGACCATCCCACCCGACTCGGGGTACCCGCCTCCCTTGGCAGGCGCACCTCGCGCTCGCCGCCGGTCTGCAGATCCATGATCCACACGCTGCCCGGCGTGGAGTCGCCGACCAGGCGACCACGGAGAAACGCGAGTCGCCGGCCGTCGGGCGAGAGCGCCGGCCGTGTCTCGCCCACGCTGCTGAACGTGATCGGAACGAGCGGGCCCCCCTCGGCGCGGACCGCGTACAGGTCGCCGCTTGCGGCATCGGCTCCGGCCGCCACGACGGCGTATGACTCGTTCCCGACTTCGATCTGTCCGCGGAGTGGTGGGAGCGTGCCGCTGCAGGCCATGCAGATGAGCGGGAAAAGGACGGCCGCCACGACAACAACGAGCGCCGGAACGCCGCGCCCGCGGAGCCGCTCCCGCGTCACCGGGTGCCGACGGCCGTGCGCCAGCTCCAGGCGACCGGCTTGCCCGCGACCTCGGCCATGGCCCGTTCCAGCGCCGCCGGCGGCGCCGCGGCATCGCGATTGGACTCGACGTACCGGCGGAGCCCGCGGAAGAACACCGAGTCGCCCACCAGCTGGTGCAGCTGGCGGATCGCGTCTACGCCGCGGGTCAACATCACTCCGCTGGGCTTCGCCTGACCCTCGCGACTCCACAGATAGGCGAGGTAAGAGGCAGCCGCGTCGCTCGGGCCGCCGGACGCGCTGTCGCTCACCGCGTTGCCCAGCCACTGCGCGGCGGTGGCCCGGGCAACGTCGGCTTCGCTCACTCCGCCGGTATGCACCTGCTGCTCGTCGTACAGCACGACCATGGCGCCCGGCCGAGCCGGCGGCGCCAGCAGCGAGGCGACATGGGCCAGGCTCGGGTACGGAAACGGCCCCAGCCGCCGGCTCATGAAGTCCATCACGTCGGTTGCGTGACGGAACGGGCCGCCCGATGCCGCTGCCGAGTCGTCGGGCGCGGTCCAGAGCGTCACCGGAACGCAGTGGTCGGCGCACCCGGCATGCGGCAGGGTGGTGACCGCGTAGCGCCCCGCGGCCACGGCCAGGCCATCGAGCGGCACCGGGGCGTCTGTTCCGTAGTGCCAGGTCGTGTGGCCGTAGCTCAACGTATCGATGCCGGTGAGCGCACCGGTCGCGACCACGCGCTGGCCGTCCGAGGCCTGAACGCTCCAGCTCACGCCCACCCGTCCGGCGCCGTCGGGCGGCACCGGCAGCCACAGCGGGGCGAGGTCG
>DASSMN010000119.1:0-4578 GCA_035688885.1 Gemmatimonadales bacterium | reverse complement strand
GGACCTCGCCGGCCATGAAGCGGTCCTGCACCTCGTGTCGTCGGCCGGCGGCGAGCCGCCCGCGATAGGGCACCACCGGCAGGTCTTTGCCTTCGAGCGCCGCGGCCACGGCGCTCACGTGCTTCACGGTCGCGGTGTAGACGATGGTGGGCCCGCTCACCTCGCTGAGCAGCTCGAGCAGCGCCTCGCGTTTCTCCTCATCGCCCGAGACGTGGCGCACCTCGAAGGCCAGGTTGGGCCGCTCGATGCCGGTGCGCACCACCTCCATGCCGGGGCGGCCGAGCTGGTGGCGGATGTCGTCCACCACGGCGTCGGTGGCGGTCGCGGTGAGGGCCAGGATCGGCGGGCTCCCCAGCGCCCGCACCGCTTCCTTGAGCGCCAGGTAGCTGGGCCGAAAGTCGTGGCCCCACTGGGAAATGCAGTGGGCCTCGTCGATCACGATGAAATCGATGGTGACGTCGCGCAGGGTGTCGAGGAAGGCCGGCTCGGTGAGCCGCTCGGGCGTGGTGAACAGGAACTCGCTCCGCTCGCCTTCCACCGCCTCGAGCGCGGCCCGCTCGTTTCGGCCGGTGATGGTGCTGTTGATTTCGACGGCGTCCAGGCCCAGCTCGCGCAGCTTGTCCACCTGGTCTTTCATGAGCGCGATGAGCGGGCTCACGACGATGGTCATGCCCTCGAGGTGGAGGGCCGGAAGCTGGTAGCACAGCGACTTGCCGGCGCCGGTGGGCATGATGGCGAGGGTGTCGCGGCCGGCCAGGACGGCCTCGATGACCTCGCGCTGCCCCGGGCGGAGCTGGTCGAGGCCGAACGTGCGGCGGAGCGAGCGGGTGAGGGTGCTGGCGCGTGGCATCATGGATCTCGTCGGACCATTCTGCCTTCCGAGACGATCCGGGGCCGTGCGGCCAGTCACACCTCACGGCCAGGTGACAAGGGCCTGGTTAGCTCCCAATGTGGAGCGACGCCAGCGAGCCCGGGGTGCAGGTGGCCGGCTCGTTGCTGTCGGAGCACGCGGAGAAGATGAGGTCGGTCTGTCCGGACGCCGCCGCCTGCTGGGGCGTCACGGTCCACACGACCGACGCCGCGCCGTTGGCCCCGCTCACGCCGGTGGTGGACGACAGGGTGCCGGCGGTGACCGCGTAGTTGAGGTTGACCCCGATGACATGCCCCACGTCGGCATCCACTTCCATGAACACGGTGCTCACCAGGGTGCCGTCATCGAGCACGGTGGTGTGCAGGGTGTCGGTCAGGATCACCGCGAAGGTCTGGACGTCCACTCCCGAGCCGTAGCTGCACGCCGCGGCCGCGGCGCAGGCGATCACCCCAAGAGCCCAGGCGACGGCGCGGATGCGTGAACGCCCGGGTCGGCTGAGCCGGGAAGGTGTGAGAAGATGCATCCGATTGGATCTCCGGTGGCTCGATCCGACGCCTGAGGCAGTTCCCGAGGCGCAGGTGAGTGCGCTAAGAGGACGTCGCCACGCCCGGCGGGCGCACGATGTTGCGGGAGAGAACGGACGCCACTCGACTCCGCCCGTCCGCCCGTCCGCCCGTCCGCCCGTCGGCCCATCCGCCCCGTCCGTCCGCCCTACCTCACCCCCATGCGCTCCAGGATCGCCCGGAACCCCGCGTGCCTGTGCAATGGCGTGAACAGGAACGAGCCCGCGATGCCGTACACCGCGCCCGCCCGCTCGGCCGACGCCCGCTCCAGGAGCGCCACTGCCTGGTCGTACTCACCGAGGCCGGTGTATACGTAGGCCAGATGATAGGGCGAGACGTAGGCGGTCCGCGCGCGGGTCTCGAGCTGCCGCAGCACCTCGCGCGCTCGATCCGTCCGGCCCGCCATCCCGTACGCCTCACCCAGCTGCCCCAGCCACAGCGTGCTGTTGGGTGAGAGTGCCACGGCCCGCTCGAGCTCGGCCAGACCCTCGTCGCGCCGCCCGCTCAGGAAGTAGGCCCAGCCCAGGGTGGCCCGGCCACGGTCGTGACCCGGATCGAGCTCGACCGCGTTCCGCGCCCCGATCACCGCCTCGTGGTGGCGCCCCGCGCGGAGCAGCGAGGAGACCGCGTCCAGCCGGTGCGACAGCGGGTCGAGCTCCTGCGCCCGCCGCTGCAGCACGATGGCCTCGTCGTGGCGGCCCAGCGCGGAGCAGAGCCGGCCGTAGAGATCGTGCGCGTCGGCGTCCTCGGGGTTGAGCTCCAGCGCCCGCTTGAACTCCGCCTCCGCGCCGGCCCAGTCGTGCTCGCACACCAGCTTGAGGTAGGCGACCGTGCGGTGGGCCTCGCCCAGATCGGGATCGAGTCGCAGCGCCGCGGCCGCCGCGTCCGCGGCCTTGCGGTACGCCACGTCGGGAGGCATGCCGCCCTGCTCGGACAGCTCGGCGTAGACCATCGCCAGCTCGGTGTGCGCCAGCGCGAACGTGGGGTCGTGCGCCACGGCGCGCTCGAAGCAGTCGGCCGCGCGGGCCAGGCCGGGCAGGGTGTACTCGCTGGCCCAGCGCCGGCCCTGGAGATAGAGGTGATGGGCCTGCCCGCGTGGCCGGGCCGTGGCGCGGGGCGGCGCGGGCCGAGCCGGCGCGGCGGTGCGTAGCTCCTCGGCCAGCGCCTGCACCTCCGGATCGGGCGGCAGCTCGAGGTCCGTCTCCAGGCGCCGGGCGTGCTCGGCGGCGTGCCGGATGGCGCCCGCGCGGTCGCCCACGGCATCGAGCGCCCGCATCAGCGCCCGGGCGTAGAGGCCCGAGTGCGGGTGCGCCGCCACCAGCCGCCGGAAGGTGGCCACCCGCCCGTGCAGGTCGCCGTTCCGCTCCTGGTCTTCGGCCACCATGCGGAGCGCGCCGGTGAAGGCGTGGACCAGCTCGGTCCGGCGCTCGTCGAGCCAGTAGGCGAACTCGGCCGACTCGTCGAGGTGGAAGCCGTCGAGCAGCGCGCCGGTGTAGCACCGCGCGATGCGCTCGGGGTCGTTGGCGGAGATGGCGGCCCGGAGCTCGTGGAGGTCGCAGCTCAGGGCGGTGGGATTGAGCAGCAGCCCGTCGTTGGTCGAGAGGATGGCGTCCTCGCCCAGCGCCGAGCGAAGCACGTGGACCGCGAGGTTGAGCAGCCGGCGGGACTTGACCAGGTCCCGCTCGGGCCAGAGCAGCGCCATGGCGCGATCCCGGCTCAGCGGCTGGGGCCACGCGGCGACGATGAGCGATAGCAGGGCGATGCGATGCCGCTGGGCCGGCGGCCCGGCGAGCGGGACCTCCCCGGCGCGCAGGCTGGCGCCACCGAGCAGCTGGACCGTGATCACTGGTTCTCGCTTCCCAGCTAATTGCTGGCTAATCCCGAGCGCAAGGAGCGGCTAACCGGCTCCGCGCATGTTGACCTCGTTGGTGCTCCTAACCTATCACGATTCCACAACGAGGTCATCATGCATCGATCCGCACTCCTCCTGATAGGCATCGCGCTCCTGGCCGGCTGCGGCAACGACTCCGGCACCGAGTCGCAGGATCTGGCGACGCTCCGCGGCCTCACCGAGCCGTTCAAGAGCTTCGACGCCGGCAAGGCCGCCGGCTACGACTCGCCCTTCATGGGCTGCTTTGCCAACGACTCGGGTGCCATGGGCATTCACTTCCAGAACACCAGCATCGATCTCACCGACACGCCCAGGGTGTCCAAGCCGCCGTTCCTGATGTACGAGCCGCAGCAGGACGGGTCGATGCAGCTGGTGGGCGTCGAGTACGTGAAGGCGGCGCCCTCGACCGACCCGGCCCCCACGCTGTTCGAGCAGCCGTTCACCTACAACACCGGGCTCCAGGTCTGGGCGCTCCACGTGTGGATGTGGAAGTCCAACCCGTCGGGGCTCTACGCCAACTGGAACCCGACCGTGAGCTGCCGGTTCGCGCCTTCGCAGGCCACCGCCATGGCGCACCATTAGCGAGATCGATCGCTTCCGGCTGCGGTGGGGACAGGTCCCAACTATGGTTGGGGACGCGGCGGTTCGGATCACTCCCGGCTTCGGGGCCCGACGCCGGCGCCTACGATCCGTAAGCGGCCCCGGATCCGGGAAACTCCACCGTTGACGGCGCCGTAAATTTCTCAGGACCGGTTGCCGCCCGCGCATGCCGCTGCCGCGCGGCGACCCACCAGAACCCGACCACCTCCGGGCCCACGTGCTCGCACTGCTGCTGCTGATCCAGACCGCCACCCCCGGTGGTCCGCCGTCCGCCCAGGCCGACTCGGTGTCTGCCCGTGTGCATGCGGCCGCCGGGGCCGAGGGCGCCGGCGTGGCCGTACCCGGCCAGGGCTCGCCCACCGCCGACATTCCCCGCATCGAGCCCGCCGGCGAGGTACGGGTGGACGGCGTGCTCGACGAGCCGGTCTGGCGGCAGGCTACCCGGCTAACCGGATTCTGGCAGTACCAGCCGGTGGACAGCCGCGCCGCCGAAGAGGCCACCGAGGTGCTGGTGTGGTATGCGCCGGACGCCATCTGGTTCGGCATCGTGGCGCACGACAAGGTGCCGTCCGCCATCCGCGCCACGGTCGCCGACCGCGACAACATCGCCAACGACGACAACATCCTGCTCGACATCGACACGTTCCACGACC
>DASSMN010000224.1:0-2354 GCA_035688885.1 Gemmatimonadales bacterium | reverse complement strand
TCGCTCGAGGTCACCTGCCCGCCGTCCATCGCCGCCATCCCGGCGTTCACGTCGTCCTCGGCGCCCTCGGCGCTCTTCACCAGCGCCGGATAGCCGCCCGCGATCACACCGACCACGAGCTCGGGGCTGGTGCCGAACGTGGGCGGGCACTCGGCCGCGTCGAGGACGCCGAGCCGTCCCGACGTACCCGCGCCGACGTACACCAGCCGCCCCCCGGTCCGCAACGCGTCCACCACGAGGTCGATGGCCCGCGCGATCGGCTCCCGCTGGCCGTGCACCGCCAGGGGGACGGCCCGGTCCTCGGCGTTCAGGAGGTCCACGATCTCGAGGCTCGACGCGACGTCGATGCGCTCCGTGCGCGGGTTGCGCTGCTCGGTGATGCGGGGGTCCTGAAAGGGGGGAGTGTCGGCCATGACGCGTGGCCGCAAAACTAGGGCGTGGCCGCCTGCCCCGTAAGGGTTTATCGTCGCTGCATGAATGATGAAGGGAAACGCTGGCCCGTCGGCGTCACCGTGCTCACGGTGCTGGGCGTCTTCTACACGCTCTATTTCGCCCGGGCATTCCTGATCCCGATCACGTTCGCCGTGCTGCTCGACTTTCTGCTCAGTCCCGCCGTCCGGGCGCTGGTCCGCTGGCACGTGCCGCTGCCGCTGGCCGCGGGGCTCGTGCTCATCGCGCTGCTCGGCACGGGCGGCCTGTTCGTCTACGATCTCTCCGGCCCGGTGCAGACCTGGGCGGACAACGCGCCCGAGTCGCTCGCGACCGCGCAGACCCGGCTGCGCCGGCTGCTGAAGCCGCTGCAGCGGGTGACGAAGACCGCGGAGCAGGTGGAAAGCGCGGCGACCGGCGGGGTCGCGGGAAGCGGGGAGGGGGCGGCGAAGCCGACCGAAGTCGTGGTGCGCGGTCCCGGCATCGTGTCGCGACTGTTCGGCTCGACGCAGCGGTTTCTCGCCGGCCTGCTCGAAGTCACGATCCTGCTGTACTTCCTGCTCGCCGCGGGCGACCTCTTCCTGCAGAAGCTGATCAAGGTGCTGCCGAATCTGCGCGACCGGCACAAGGCGATCGAAATCGCGCGGGCCACGGAAGCGTCGATTTCCACCTACCTCCTCACCACCCTCGCCGTGAACGCGGTCGAGGGCGCCGTGGTCGCGGCCGCGCTGTGGGCCCTCGGCATGCCGAATCCCGTGTTGTGGGGGGCGCTCGTCACGCTGCTCGAGTTCGTTCCGTACCTGGGGGCGCTCACCTTCCTGGTCCTCCTCACCCTCGGGGCGTTCGCGTCCTTCAACGCAATCGGGCACGCGCTGCTGATACCGGCCGCCTTCCTCACGATCAACCTGATTCAGGCGAACCTCGTCAGCCCGATGCTGCTGGGCCACCGGCTCGCCCTGAACCCCGTGGCCCTGCTCGTCAGCCTCGCCTTCTGGCTGTGGATCTGGGGTATTCCCGGGGGGCTGCTCGCCGTTCCCCTGCTCGCCACGCTCAAGATCTTCTGCGATCACATCGAGCGGCTCGCCCCGCTGGGCGAGTTCCTCGGCCGGCGCGACGGGGAGCAACTGGCGCCGATCCTGAAGAGCAGTTGACCGAAGTCCCTTCGGCGCTGCACAATTGAGCATGCGCGCGCGCCTGCTCGTTTCGGTCTGCTGCCTCGCCGCCTGTGCCCGTTCGGGCGGCCTCTCCCACCCTGCCCCGACATCGACCTGGGAGCTCGCCGGCAAAGCGGTGGCGGTGACGGCGCCCCACGCCATGGTCACCACCGGCCACCCCCTGGCCACCGAGGTCGGCCGTCGCGTCCTGGAGCAGGGCGGCAACGCCATCGACGCCGCCGTGGCCGTCGGCTTCGCCTTGACCGCCGTGCTCCCCGCGGCCGGCAACATCGGAGGCGGCGGCTTCATCGTGTACCGCGACACCAGCGGCGCGGTGAGCGCCCTCGATTATCGGGAGGCCGCACCCGCGGCGGCGACGCGCGACATGTTCGTCGATTCGGCGGGCGAGCCCACCGAGCGGAGCATCACGGGTCACCTCTCGGCCGGTGTGCCGGGGAGCGTGGCCGGCCTGTACGAGGCCTGGAAGCGGTTCGGGAAGCTGCCCTGGGCGACCCTGGTCGCGCCGGCGATCGCGCTGGCCGAGGGCCACACTGTGGACTCGTCACGCAGCAGCAGCCTGGCGGGCGACTCCGATCGCCTCGCCCTCTTTCCCGCCTCCGCGGCCCAGTTCCTCGTGGGCGGCCGCGCGCCCGAGCCGGGCACCGTACTCCGTCAGCCCGACCTGGCGCGGACCCTGCGGCTCATCGCCGATTCGGGTCCCGACGTCTTCTATCGCGGCCAGATCGCCGACCTGATCGTGGCGGAGATGGC
>DASSMN010000605.1:0-4459 GCA_035688885.1 Gemmatimonadales bacterium | reverse complement strand
GGCGAGGCGGGCCCACGCCAGCCCAAAACCCGAGTCGGCCGCGATGGCCTCCTGGTAGAGCTGCCGGGCGATGGTCATCGTCTGCGGCTCGACGTTGAGCCGCGCGCGCTGCTCGTAGCTCCGCGCCTTGAGGTAGGCATCGTACGCGGGAATGCTCGCGGTCGGCCGGTCGGCCAGCGACTTCTTCGCGCTGTCGCCCAGCGCCACATCGAGCGCGCCGGCCACCCGGGTGGCGATGTCGGCCTGCACCGCGAACACGTCGGTCATGGCGGCGCCGAACGGCTGCTGCCAGCGGGTGCGTGGGGTACGTCCGGCCGCCACCTCGACCAGCTCGGGGCTCACCTCCACCCGGCTGGTGCCATCCTTGTTCTTGGCCCAGCGCACGGTGCCGGTGAGGATGTAGTCCACCCCGAGCTCCCGTCCGATGACCTGCATTGGCTTGGCGGTGCCTTTGTACTGCGAGGCGCTGCTCCGGGCGGTCACCGCCATGCCGGGGAGCGCGGCGAGCTTCCCGCGGAGCGCATCGCTCACGCCTTCGGCAAAGTACTCGTCGTCGGGCGCGCCGAGGTTTTCGAACGGCAGCACCGCCACGCGGCGCGGGCCGCTCCCCACGACGTCCGGCTGGTTGCGGCGCCAGGCGAACAGCACCCCGATCCCGATCAGGAAGCCGAGTCCGAGCGTCACGGCCGCCACCGGCACTCGACGCCGGGAACGGGATGGTGAGATCGCCGCCGTGGCGGCCGCGCTGCCGGTGGCCGCGGAGACCGGCGCAGTGACACCGCTGATTGCCCCGGGCTGGAGCGCCTGGGCCAGCTGAGCGGCCGTGGCGAATCGATCGGCCGGCGCGCGGGCGAGCGCCTTGAACACCGCCTGCTCGAGCGCGGGCGACACCGTCTGCCGCACGTCACGGATCGAGCGAGGCGTTTCGGTGAGTCGACGCACCATCAAGGCCTGGATCGTGGCCCCGGTGAACGGCGGTTCGCCGGCCAGCATCTCGTATACCACGCAGCCCAGGGAGTAGATGTCGCTCCGCGCGTCGAGGTGCGGGTCGCCGCCGGCCTGCTCGGGACTCATGTAGGCCGGCGTGCCGACCACGACGCCGGTCTCGGTGAGCTGGGACTCGGCGCTCCCGAGCGCCCGCGCGATGCCGAAGTCGGCCACCAGGGTACTCCCGTCCCGCGTGAGCAGGATGTTCTCCGGTTTGATATCCCGGTGGATCACGCCGTGCTGGTGGGCGTACTCCAGCGCGAGCGCCGCCGCGTGGCCGATCTGCAGCGCGGCCTCGGCGGGCAGCTGCCGCTCGCGGCGGAGCCGCTCACGGAGCGATTCGCCCTCGACGAACGGCATGGTGAACCACAGCTGGCCGTCGGCGTCGCCGGAGTCGAGCACCGTGAGGATGTGAGGGTGCTGCAGGCGGGCGGCGAACATGATCTCGCGCTGGAACCGCTCGGGGCCCAGCGACTGGGCCAGCTCGCCGTGGAGCACCTTGAGCGCTACCAGACGGTCGTACCGGAGGTCGCGGGCCAAAAACACCGTCGCCATCCCGCCCCGACCGAGCTCCCGCTCGAGCGCGTAGCGGCCGGTGAGCGCCTCGAACAGCCTGCCTGGATCGGCGGACATGAGCCTCCGACAAATTTGTCAGTGTGCGCGGCCGGCGAGGGAGTGCATGGGCCGACGCGAAGGAATATGGAAAGAGCGCATACGGCTCGCCAGCGCTCCGCTGTTGACAACCCCGCCAGGAAGCGCTAGCCTAACCGTATGATTATGCGTTCGGTCGTATCCCTCGGTCTCGCCACCTCGCCCCGCATGGGCGCGATGGCCTGTTGTTGTATGCCGGAGCACGTACCCGACGGGACGACCTGACGGCTCGCCATTCACGCGCAGTGCTGTGAAGCCCGCAGGCAACGTCCTGCGGGCTTTTTCGTTTTCGGGCCCGGGAGGGGCAAGGCGGATGGTGACGCAGGATGCGCCCGCGATCGCGGAGATCGCCGAGGTATCGACCCCCGAGGAGATCGTCGCCTGGACGCTCCGCCGGTTCGCCGGCCGGAAGCTGGTCGTGACGACGTCGTTCGGGATGGAAGGCTGCGCGCTGATCGACATGGTGGCGCGGCACGGCGTGCCGCTGCCGGTGATCTATCTCGACACCATGTTCCTGTTTCCGGAGACCTACGCGCTGCGGGACCGCATGATCGCGCGCTATCCCCAGCTCCGATTCGAGAATCGGGGGACCACGCTCACCCCCGAGGCGCAGGCCGAGCGGTTCGGCGCCGAGCTCTGGCGCCGCGACCCCGATCGCTGCTGCGCCCTCCGGAAGGTCGAGCCGATGCGGCGGGCGCTCGAGGGCGCCGACGTCTGGATGACCGGCCTCATGCGTGCCCAGGGCCGTGAGCGCGCGGGCATCCGCGAGCTGCAGTGGAACGAGGCCTACCAGCTGGTCCAGGTGAACCCGCTGGCCGGCTGGGACCGGCGCCGGGTATGGGACTACGTCCGCACGCACGACGTCCCCTACAACCAGCTCCACGAGCGCGGCTACCCCACGCTCGGCTGCACGCACTGCACCGTCGCCGTGCCCGACAGCGGGCCCCGCGATTACAGCCGCGCCGGCCGCTGGGCCGGCACCGACAAGACCGAATGCGGCCTGCACTACGACACCACGCGACCGCTGGTCCGAAAGGCGTAAGGGAGAGCGATGACCGGACAACCGGAATCCAAGGTAGAGGTGGCCAAGCGCCACGGCCGCCATCTGCGGGGCACCATCGCCGAGACCCTGGCGTCCGACCGGACCCACTTCGGCGGCGACGACGCCTCGCTGCTCAAGTTCCACGGCAGCTATCAGCAGGACGACCGCGACCAGCGCCGCCTGCTCGAGGCGGCGGGGCTCGAGAAGGCCTACAGCTTCATGGTCCGGGTGGCGATTCCCGCCGGCCAGATCACGGCCGACCAGTACCTCGCCCTCGAGCGGATCGCCGATGAGCACGGCAACGCCACGCTCCGGGTCACCACCCGGCAGGGGTTCCAGTTCCACGGCGTGCTCAAGGGCGACCTCAAGCCCACCATCGCCGGCATCAACCACGCGCTGCTCACCACCATCGCCGCCTGCGGCGACGTGCAGCGAAACGTCATGGGCTGCTCGGCCCCGCTGGGCGACGCCGACCACGCCGCGGTGCGGGCTGTCGCCGAGGCGCTGGCGCGCGAGCTCCGGCCGGCGACCAAGGCCTATTACGAGATCTGGCTCGACGGTGAGAAGCAGGCGAGCAGCGAACAGGAGGAGCCGTTCTACCGGGACGTGTACCTGCCCCGGAAGTTCAAGGCCGCGGTCGGCCTGTCGACCGACAACTGCGTGGACATCTGGGCCCAGGACGTGGGCCTGCTCGCCGTGGTACGGGACGGCCGGATCACCGGGTTCAACCTGCTGGTGGGTGGCGGCCTGGGGATGACCCACAACAAAGGCGACACGACGGCGCGGTTGGCCGAGCCGCTGGGCTTCGTCCCGACCGAGCACGCGGTGGCAGCGGTGCGCATCGTGGCCGCCATCTTCCGCGACCACGGCAATCGGAGCGACCGGCGCCACGCCCGGCTCAAGTACCTGCTGGCCGAGTGGGGGACGCCCCGGTTCCGCGAGGAGTTCCAGCGCCGCGCGCCGTTCACCCTGGCGGCGTCGGTGCCGCTGCCCAGCCTGCCGTTTCACGATCATTTGGGCCGCCATCGCCAGCGCGACGGGCAGTGGTTCTACGGCGTGTTCATCCAGAGCGGCCGGATCCTGGACAGCGGCGACCAGCGCATCAAGACGGCGCTGCACGAGATCGTGACCCGCCTGCGTCCGGGCATTCGCCTTACCGCCCACCAGAACCTGCTGCTCACCGACCTCGACGCCGACGCGGTCGAGACCGTGGAGCGGATCCTCGAGGCCCACGGTGTCACGCTCCCTACTCGGCTCTCTGCCGCGCGGCGGTATTCGATGGCCTGCCCCGCCCTGCCGACCTGTGGCCTGGCGGTGGCCGAGTCGGAGCGCGCCCTTCCGGGCATTCTCGACCAGTTCGAGGCCGAGCTGACCGGGCTCGGGCTGCGCGACGCGCCGCTCACCATCCGCATGACCGGCTGCCCCAACGGCTGCGCCCGACCCTACACCGCCGACCTCGCGTTCGTGGGCCGCTCGCTGGGCCTGTACAACGTGTACGTCGGCGGCGGACTGGCGGGCGACCGCCTGGTGGACCTGTACCGGGCCGACGTCCACCATGACGACCTGCTCGACGCGGTCCGGCCGCTGCTTCAGCGGTGGGCGGCCGAGCGGCACGAGGGGGAGGGGCTGGGCGACTTCTACCAGCGGCTGATGGGACTGCGGGCCCGACGGACCATGGTGACGGGGCGTGAGCTGCCGACGGTCGATCTGCTGCCGCAGGAGGTGGCGCGGTGAGCGGCCGTGCGCTGGTCCTGGCCGCGCACGGGTCGCGGCGTGACC
>DASSMN010000271.1:0-2830 GCA_035688885.1 Gemmatimonadales bacterium | reverse complement strand
CGCCGGTGGAGCAGCGGATCCTGGAGCAGTGGTTCTTCCGGATCACCGACTACGCCGAGCGGCTGCTCAACGACCTGGACGACAAGTCCAAGATGGACTGGTCCGAGTCCACCACGACGGCGCAGCGCAACTGGCTGGGCCGGAGCGAGGGGGCCGAGCTCGAGTTCCCGCTGTCCGACGTGCACGCGGGCCCGTCATCCGGCTCCGAGCCGTCAGGTGCTGCGCTGGTGCCGCCCGATGCCATCCGGGTGTTCACCACCCGTGCCGACACGATCTTCGGCGCCACCTTCATGGTCCTCGCCCCCGAGCATCCGCTCGTCCAGCGCCTGACCTCGGCGAAGCAGAAGAAGGCCGTCGAGAAGTACCAGAAGGCAGCCGCCTCGCAGGACCTCGTCTCCCGCAAGGTCGGCGACCGCGAGAAAACGGGCGTCTTCACCGGCGGCCACGCCATTAATCCGGCCACTGGCAAGCCGATCCCCGTCTGGATCGCCGACTACGTACTGATGGAATACGGCACCGGCGCCATCATGGCCGTCCCGGGCCACGACGACCGCGACTTCGAGTTCGCCGCCAAGTACGGCCTCCCGATCGTCCGCGTCGTCGCCCCCGCCGGCGCAGCCCCCGCCGGCGCGCCGCCAGGCGCGCCCCCGCCGCGCATCTCCGGCTCCACCCCCCAGCCCGACGGGGACGCCGGCGACGACACCCTCCCGTACACCGACAACGAGCAGGGCGTCCTGGTCAGCTCCGGCGACTTCACCGGCCTGTCGGTCCCCGAGGCCAAGCGCGCCATCACCGACTGGCTGGCCCACAAGGGCTACGGCAAGGCGGTCGTCAACTACCGCCTGCACGACTGGTGCATCAGCCGCCAGCGCTACTGGGGCCCGCCGATCCCCATCATCTACTGCGACGAGCACGGCGCCGTCCCGGTCCCCGAAAAGGACCTGCCGGTCGAGCTCCCGATCATCGACGACTTCAAGCCCGACGACACCGGCGTCTCCCCGCTCGCGCGCCACGAGAGCTGGTACCACGTCCCGTGCCCGGTCTGCGGCAAGCGGAGCCGGCGCGAGACCGACGTGAGCGACACGTTCCTCGACTCGTCGTGGTACCACCTGCGCTACCCGAGCACCGACTTCGACGACCGCCCGTTCGATCAGGCGCTCACGAAGAAGTGGCTCCCGGTCGCGACCTACATCGGCGGCAACGAGCACGCGGTCCTGCACCTGCTCTACGCCCGCTTCATCACGATGGTGCTGAACGAGCTGGGCCACCTGGACTTCGACGAGCCGTACAAGAAGTTCCGCGCCCACGGTCTGATCGTGAAGGACGGCGCCAAGATGTCCAAGTCGCGCGGCAACGTCGTGATCCCGGACGAGTACATCGCCCGCTGGGGCGCCGACACCTTCCGGATGTACCTGATGTTCCTGGGCCCGTTCCAGGAGGGCGGCGATTTCAGGGATGAGGGCATCAGCGGCCCGCGCCGGTTCCTGGACAAGGTCTGGGCGCTGGTGGGCGATGCGTGCAAGACCCACGCGGACGACGAGGTGCGGCACGAGACGCTGGTCAAGTACCACCAGACGGTGAAGAAGGTCACCGAGGGGATGGAGGACCTGCGCTACAACACCAGCATCGCGGCGCTGATGGAGCTGGTGAACGCGCTCAGGCAGGATAGCTGCACTCAGCGGACCTTAGTGGAAGGCCTGATTGTGATGCTGGCGCCCTTCGCACCACATTTTGCGGAGGAGAGCTGGGAGCGGCTGGGGCATGGCACGTCGGTGTTCGATGCGCGGTGGCCGGAGTGGAACGCGAACCTGGTGGTGGAGGATCAGGTCGAGGTGGTGGTGCAGGTGAACGGGAAGACGCGGTCGAAGGTGAAGGTGGCGCGGGACGCCGGGCAGGATGACGTGGTGAAGGCGGCGCTGCTGGATTCGGCGGTGCGCAGGTTTACGGATGGGAAGGGAGTACGGAAGGTGGTGTATGTGCCGAATCGGTTGCTGAATTTGGTGGTCGCAGATTCAACCTAGCTTCACCAACACCGCCGCCCTACAAACCTCCCGTCACCGTACCAATAGTCGGGCGCCCAAATGGGTGGACTGAGGGCTTCGCGGCTCTCCGCTGTGAAGCCGGCCCGTAGGTGACGCGATTCAGAACTCGATCGATCTCGCCTTCACGCTCTGCGAGTTCTGCTGGGGTGAGTACTGTTATTTCCGAACCCTTCCACGCCCGAGCGTCCGAAAAGACGTTCCAAGGCGTAAGCCACCGTTTGGGGTAATCAACCATCTATCGCGAAGTGGTGCTTGGTGCGACCGCTCGGTTCCAACTACCATGATGTCGGTCGTCTACCTCGCCCAGGACCTCCGCCACGACCGCCCCGTCGCCCTCAAGGTCCTGCCGAATCGGCTCCGGAGCGGTCGTGGCGCTTGGAGCGCGGGAGCCCGTGGTCAACTGTCGATGCTTGGGGCGCTCAAGAGGTGATCCTGCTCGTGGAGGACGACGGGCTGGTGCGGGGCGTGCTGGCCCGCTCGCTCCGCGAATACGGCTATCAGATGGTCAATGCCCGGCCTAGACGGCTGACAGTTGTCGGCCGAGCTCCTTAAACGGTGGCCAGACCTCCCCTTCCTGTTCATTCCCGGCTATACCGCAGCCTGCACCTGCACTACCCCGCCCCGCCGCGCAAGGGCGCCGGGCAGCATAGCGCCGCCCGGCCCCGATGGTTCGTCCACGCCCCGTATCAGGCGTGGCACTGCTGCTCCGGTCCGGAGCAGCAGCCCGTGTCGTCGCTAGCGCTGGTCGTTGCTGCTCCAGGTCTCCGGGTCCGCGCCGCGCGAGGTCG
>DASSMN010000307.1:0-7429 GCA_035688885.1 Gemmatimonadales bacterium | reverse complement strand
CACCTGGGGGGTGAACGTGCCGGCGTAGCCCAACCCGATGTAGGACCGGAACACCCGGTTCATCCCGGCGAGCCCCCGGAGCGCCTGGAGCACCTCGCGCTCGCTCCGGCCCGGGGGCAGCGCCAGCGGACGGCGCAGCCGGATCTCGGGCGGCACCACCGCGTCGATGAACTCGTCGAGCGATTGATAGCCGACCGTCTGCAGCATCTCGGCCAGATCCTCGCGCCGGGGGCCGACGTGCCGGTAGGCGAAGTGCCCCGGGTGCAGGACGTCGATCTCGGGCGTGGACTGCGAGGCGGGGGCGGCGGAAGTCATCGGCACGGCGTGCTCCGGAAGGTGGACCTGGTCGGGCGGCAGCCGACCACAAAAAAGCCCCGAGACCGCACGCTCGGGGCATCATTCAACGTTGGGTTGTCACCGCGGCGGTTCCTGCTCACGACGATCACTCCCCGATGTGCGCCCGGTAGGCCGAAGGCGAGAGCAGCCCGTCGAGCGATCCGGCCTCCGCGAGCCGGAGGGCGACCATCCATCCGTCGCCGTACGGATCGCGGTTGACGACGGCGGGGTCGCCATCCAGCGCGGCGTTGACCTCGACGATCTCGCCGGCCACCGGGCTGTACAGCTCCGACACGGCCTTGACGGCCTCGATGGTGCCGAACGACTCGTGCGCGGCAACCCGCTGGCCGGGCTTGGGCAGGTTCACGTACACCACGTCGCCCAGCTCTCCCTGCGCGTAGTCGGTGATGCCGACCCGGACCACTGCGGGGTCGCCCGTGCGCGCCACGTACTCGTGCTCGCTGGTGTACTGCAGGTCGTCGGGGATGTTGGACACGGAGGACTCGTGTGCTGGGGACGCGGGTGGGAGGATAGGCGCACGGGTGACTCAGGTCAAGCGGAGCAGCTCGTTCCACACGGCGCGTGCCCTGGCCTCGAGCGCCGTGCGATCGCCGTCGTTGTCGATCACGTACGTGCTGCGTGCGCGCTTGGGTCCGCTCGGCGCCTGGGCCGCCAGCATGCGGTCGGCCTCGTCGGCGGACAATCCGCGGGTGGCGAGCAGGCGCGCGCGGCGGATCTCGGCCGGCGCGTCGACCAGGATGACGACGTCGAACGCCTCGGGGGTCGACGCCTCGAACAGCAGCGGGATGTCACTGACGACGATCCGATCACCCCTGGCCCGCGCCTCGGCCTCGAGGGCGGCGCGCCGCTCGAGCACGGCGGGATGGACCAGCCGGTTGAGATCGGCGAGGGCCGCGGGATCGCTCAGCACGCGGCGGCGAAGGGCGTCGCGGTCGAGCCCGCCGGCCGGGGTGATGAGATCGGCGCCGAACCGGCGGCCGATGGCGGCCAGCACCGGGCTTCCCGGGGACTGGACCTCGCGGACCAGCTGGTCGGCGTCGATGATCGTCGCGCCCCACTGGCGGAACAGCGCGGCCACCGTGGACTTGCCGGCGGCGATGTTCCCGGTGAGCGCGGCATTGAGCATTGGCGGGCGCGCTAGAGCAGCGCGGTCTGGTCCTCGTCGCGCCGCGGCACCTGATGGCAGTGCCGGCAGCGGGCCTCGTAGCTCTCCCGGCCGCCCACCATGATCGTGGGCGAGTCGTAGCGCGCCGGCTTGCCGTTGATCAAGCGCTGGTTGCGACAGGCGGGATCGCCGCACACCACGCAGATGGCCTGCAGCTTGTCCACCAGCTCGGCGATCGCCATGAGCTCGCCCATGGCGCCGAACGGCTCGCCCCGGAAGTCCGTGTCGGTGCCGGCCAGGATGACCCGCACGCCCCGCTGCGCCAGTGTGGTGGCCACCGGCACGATGTCGGGGTCGAGGAACTGGGCTTCGTCGATGGCCACCAGCTGGGACTCGGGCCGGACCAGGCGGAAGATCTCGGCGGCCGAATCGACCGGTGACGCGTCGAGCTCGGTCCCGTCGTGACTCGACACCGAATAGAGCCCGGTGTAGCGGGCGTCGAGATGCGACTTGAACACCTGCACCCGCCGCCGCGCGATGATGGCCCGCCGAACCCGCCGGATCAGCTCCTCGCTCTTGCCGGCGAACATGACGCCGCTGACCACCTCGATCCAGCCGGGGTGCGAGCCGTAGTGCATCCAGAATCTCCGTTGCGTCGGGAACGAGCAGGCAATCTAGGCGAGCGCCGCCGCGGCGCCAGCGGCCTTGCGGCGCGTCGCCGGGCACGGTGATATTCGTCGCGCGTCAGGCTTCAAGGAGACCCCCGTGAACAAACAGGAGCTGATCGGCGTCGTGGCCAGCCGCCTCGACGTGACGCGCGCGCGCGCGGCCGAGATCACCGACCTGTTCTTCGCGGCGGACGGGGTGATCGCGAGCGAGCTCAAGCGGGGCGGGAAGGTGGCGATCAGCGGCTTCGGCAGCTTCGAGCTGCGTCGCCGGGCCCCGCGCGAAGGCAAGAATCCGCGGACCGGCAAGGTGATGAGCATTCGAGGCTCGCTCGCGCCGGTGTTTCGCGCCGGGCGTGCGCTGAAGGAGATCGTGAACCGGAAGCGGTAGCGCTCCGGCTATGCGCCCGGCTTGGGCCGCCGAGGCCGCGCGCCCGGCCCGGCTCGGCGCATGGCCGGGGCGGCCGGAGCGCCGCGATCGACCCGGGCGGTCACCCGCCGCCGCCGGATGGTGGTGCCGGTGAGCGCCGCCGCGATCCGCTCGGCGTCCTGCGCCGGAACTTCCACCAGCGAGAACCCGTCCCGCAGCTCCACCCGTCCGATCTTGCCGCGCTCCACGCGGACTTCCTTGGTCAGCACCGCCACCAGGTCGCTGGCCGTCGCCCCGTCCTTCTTGCCGATGCCCACGTACACCCGGGCCGTTGCCGGGATGTCCGGCAGCGCCGCGGGGGCACCGGCGCCGGCCGCGCTGGTCCACAGCTCGTAGAGCGCGGCCGCCACCGTGGCGGGATCGTGTCGCTCGAACAACGGGGCGAGCGTGAGCAGGGCCCGTTCCGGATTGCCTGTCTCGAGCGCCCGCACGATGGCAGCCCGTCGTGCCGCCGCGGCCGTCGTGGCCGCCTCCAGCGCGCCCGGCAGCCGCAACGGCCGCCGAGGGGAGGCCAGCCGCTCGACGTATCGCTCGGCGCCGGGGGGAACCAGGAGCACCAGCTCGCCCGCCGCGGCGAGCTGCTTGGAACGCGCCGGATCGGGCAAATCGTAGGCGATGATCGTCCCGCCGGCAGGCGCGTCACCGGTTACGATCTGCGCATCGCGCTGGTCCGGGCCGATGGCGGCGGCGATGGCCTCGTGGGGCCCGCGATCGGCCGTCCAGATCACCAGCGAGGAGGGATCGAGCAGCTCGACCAGGTCGCCGAGGGCCGCGACCCGGCGGGTCCACGGCACGGTCACCACCCGAACCGGACCCACCGGCGACCCATCGCGTGCGCCCGCCTCCAGCGTGAGCGCGCGCCGGGCGTAGCGCTCCACCATCCCCGTGGCCCGGTCCGGCTCCGACGTGAGCACGATGCGCTGCACATCCTTGAGGTCCTGCATCAGCGGAGTGACCGAGTCCTCATCGTCCCACGCCTCGGGCCACGCCAGGAGCACGGAGGTGACCCGATCGGCGCGGAGCGCGGAGCGGCGCTGGAGCGCCAGGGCGGTCTCCGGGGTCGTGATGAGCAGGTCGAGCGATTCGTCCCGCAGCCGGCGAGTGGCGCGAGACGCGCCCTTGGCAACCTGTACCCGGAGCCCGGTGCCGGCCGACAGCGAATGGACCACCCGGCCCCACTCCTCCAGCTGTCCCGCGGGGGCGAGGATCAGCGCGCCGTTCCCGGCGCGCAACCGGGCCAGCATCCCGGCCACGGCGGGCGTGGCCGCGGCCGGCGACGGCGGAAGCACCAGCACGAGATTGTGGCCGCGCGCTGCCGTGGGCGCCGCCTCCCGCATCAGCGGGTCGTCGTCCCGCCAGCCGAGGCGCGAGAGCGCCTCGGCGATCGGCGGGGTCAGATGGTGCGCGTCGAGCACGGCCACGCGGAGCCTCGAGGAGGAGAAGGTGGATACGGCCCCGGCGAAGCTAAGGGAGCGCAGCGGACGCGGCAATGCGGCGCGTCATCCACCGTACCGCCGTTCGGGTTGACATCCCCCTTCCGTAGCCTGACTTTTCCCCCGACTTTTCGCGCCGATTCTCTCACCCGGATCATTGAATGCCCGACCCCCTGTCGCCGAACGTCCAGCACCTCAAGGCCTCCGAGACCGTGGCCATCAGCAACGAGGCCAAGCGGCGCAAGGCTGCCGGCGAAGACGTCCTCGATCTCGGCGTCGGCGAGCCCGATTTCGACACGCCGGCCCAGGCCGCGCAGGCGGGCATTCAGGCGATCCAGAAGGGCCTCACCCGGTACCCGCCCAACGTCGGTATCGTTGAGCTCCGGAAGGCGATGGCGCAGAACCTGAGCCGGATGTCGGGCGGCCGCTCGATCGACCCCGACCAGATCATCGTGAGCTCGGGATCGAAGCAGTCCATCTTCAACGCCTGTTTCACGCTGTTCGGCCCCAAGGACCGCGTGTTGATCCCGGCGCCGGCCTGGGTCTCGTATCCCCAGATCGTCCACCTGTGCCGCGCGGAGCCGGTGCTGGTCCCCGGGGACCTCGAGTGGGGCCTCAAGGTGAGCGCCCGCGATCTCGACCGGGCCAGCAATAAGCTCACCCGCGGCCTGATCCTGTGCTCGCCGTGCAATCCGACCGGCGCCGTGTACACGCTGGCGGAGCTTCGCTCGATCGCGGAGTGGGCCAAGGCCAACGACGTCTGGATCATCTCCGACGAGATTTACCGCCGCATCAATTACGGCCCCGGACCCGCGCCTTCGCTCCTCGATCTGCCCGACGACCTGCTCGAGCGGACCGTCATCATCTATGGCGCGAGCAAGGCGTACGCGATGACGGGTTGGCGGATCGGCGCCGCCCTCGCCCCGCCGCACCTGACCAAGGCCATGGCCGCGTTCCAGTCGCACACGACCACCGGCGCCAACCAGCCCGCCATGTGGGCGGCGGCGACCGCCTTCACCGACGAGAAGGTGGACGCGGAGGTCACCCGGATGGTGGCCGCGTTCCGTCGCCGGCGCGACACGCTGGTCGAGCGGTTCCGCCGGGAGGCGCCCGGGGTCGAGTTCGTCGAGCCGCATGGCGCGTTCTACTTCTTCTTCCGGGTGGACGGCATTCGCGAGAAGGAGCCGCTGACGGGGAGCGCGTTCTGCGAGCAGCTCATGAAGCAGGAAGGTGTTGCCCTGGTGCCCGGCGGCGCGTTCGCGGACGATCGCTGGGTGCGGTTGAGCTACGCGGTCTCGGACGCCGAGCTGGAGAGGGCCCTGGACAAGATCTTCGGATTGATCCACCGGCTCGCATCCGCGCGTGCGGCCTGAGGTCGCGACGGTGAACGTGGAAGCGCGAGTCGAGCCGCTGACCGGAGGGTTGCCGTCGATCGGGTGGCGTTGGGACCCCGAGACCGACATCCTGTCCGGCGCCTTCAAGGGGAATCGCAAGAGCGGGGGGCTCACCGGCACCGTCGAGCTCACCGACGCCGAAGGGTCCATCGCGGTGCTCGACGTCAACAACGGCGTGATCTGCGGGCTCGACGTGGTGGTGTGGCCGGAGGTGACCACCAGCTCCAGCCTGCAGATCCCCGCCCGCCTGACCGACGGCCGAGTGGTGCTGCCTTCGCGGCCCTCGCGGCCGGGCGTCGCCTCGATGGAGGTCGACACCACGCTGTCGGTCGAGACCAACTCCGCGGAGAGCCTGTTCCACCTCCGGATCGGCCCGCGCCGCCCCGTCGAGGTGGTCCGCGTGGCCGACAACTTCTACGTCGAGGTCGACCAGCAGGGCGGCCTCGCGGGCTTCTGGCTGGCCAACGTCCCGCCGTTCACCGCCTTCGAAGACGAGATGTGACGGAAGGGGAAGCCGGTCAGGCGGTGAGGGGCTCGGGCGGCATGCCGGCCTCCGCGCCGCCCCACGTGCCGCCTGGCCGCCGTTGCGCCGGCCCGCCTTCCGCCAGATACCCCATCCGCTGCCGCTCTGTGACGACTCTCACGAGATGTTCACATTGACGGAGAGAAACTGCGGAACGCGTGACGTCGCGTAGGCACTGTTGCCTACGCGACGCAGGTCAGCGGCGGAGGCGCGCGCCCGCTTCGGCGCGCGAGTGCACGCCGAGCTTGCCGAGGACGCGTTGAGTATGATGGCGGGCAGTGTGCGGACTGATGCCGAGCTGTCGGGCGAGGGCGTTGTTCGAGAGGCCCGTGGCGAGGAGCAGCGCCACCTCGACCTCGCGCGGGGTCATGCCGTCCTCATCCTGCAGCCGGAGCGCGGCCGGCACCGCGGCCGGCGGCGGCGACCGAAGCTGCCATTCGTCGCGGAGCCGCTCGCTGGAGGACAACGTCTCGTCCACCAAGGCCCGCAAATTGGCGAGCAGGGTCCGCCGCCGCTCACGGAGCGCTTGGAAGTTCAGCCGAAGAGCCGAAAATTGTGCTTGAGTAATCGGCCCCGGCCGAGCGCCGCTGATTGAGTCTGCTGTCGGGCGATCCTTGCTCACTGCAGCCTCCGCGTCGGTCTCGCTAGAATTCTTCTTGTGTCAAGCCCAATAGTCAATTTATGCCATCTCCGCCGGTCGTTGACCGCGAGGGGCCTCACCCCGGCGTCGGTCGTGCCGGAGGCCAGCGGGGGACGGGTCGAAGAGGCCTGCATCCGCCAGGGGCGTCTGATCGAGGACGTCGAGCTCGTTTGGCGAACGGTGGGGGCCCCCGAGGCGTGGCCCGATCCGCTGGCCTTCCTCGACGGAATCCAGCGGTCGCAGCTGGTGGCCTATGCCGGCGCGGCGCCCCTGGTAGTGGCCGAAGTGGCCGCCGCGGTCCGCGAGCGGCGGGACCGGCGACTCGCCACCGTGCTCGAGGCTCGCCGCACCCTGCTGCTCGGCCGGCCCGAGGCCCTCGCCGTGGCGGGCGAGCTGCCACCCGGCCTCGACACCGTGGCCCTTCCCACCGACGAGCCGCCCCATCCCGTGCGCGATCTGGTGAACGCCGCCCGCGCCGTCGACCGTGCCCGCGGGGCGCTCGAGCTCACCTTGGGCGACCGCTACCGGGCCCGCTCCGATGGATGGCTCCTGGTCGACGGCGCGCTGAGCGACAGCCCGGTCTGGGCCGCCGACCGGCGCATGATCGGGGTCTCGAAGAGCCACGCGACTCTGCCGTTCGACGGCCCGGACCTGGAGCGGTTTCTCCGGGTCCCCGCCGGCCACCGGACCTCGATCTACGCTCCCGAGACCAGGAGCCTCGCGCCGGTGCGGCAGTGGGCGCTGCGACTCTGGCCGTGGGAAGGGAAGGACGTGTTTCACGGCCTGGTGCGGGTGGAGGTGGCGCCCGACAACGCCACGCCCGAGCTGGCGGACACCATTTCCCGCCGGCTCCTCGCCGAGCGCGCGCCGATCAGCGCGCCT
>DASSMN010000138.1:0-2035 GCA_035688885.1 Gemmatimonadales bacterium | reverse complement strand
GTAGCGTACATGGTCATGCAGCTGCTCCGGCTCAAGACCGCGCCCGCGCCGGCCGACGCGGCGGACGGCGTCGCGGTCGCGCTGGCGCATCTGCTGATCGCCACTCGGCGTACGGCATTCTTTCGTCAGGTCACGGGCGCCCGGTGATCGCGCGGATCAGCGGCGTGCTGGCCGAGCGAGCGGGTGACACGATCGTGGTGGAGACCGACGGGGGGGTGGGCTACGCGGTGACGGTACCGACCGGGGTGGCCGAGCGGCTGCCGACGACGGGCGCTCGGGTGAGCCTGTTCACCGAGCTGGTGGTAAAGGAAGACGGCTGGGCCCTGTTCGGGTTCGACCGCCCGGCCGAGCGCACGGTGTTCCAGCGGCTGCTGGACGCGAGCGGCTTCGGCCCCAAGCTCGCGCTGGCCCTGCTCTCCGCGCTCGGCGCCGAGCGCACCGTCCGGAGCATCCTCTCGCGTGACCTGACCGCGCTCAGCTCCGTGAGCGGGGTGGGCCGGAAGAAAGCCGAGCGGCTGGTGCTCGAGCTGCAGGACAAGTTCGGCGACGTGTCGCTGCAGACGCCGGCGCCGCGGTCCCCCGGCGCGGAGGAGGCGGTGCAGGCGCTGGTCGGGCTGGGCTACGGTCCCGGCGCGGCGGACGAGGCCGTTCGCGCCGTGGCGGCGGAGGGTGCGCCGTCGGACACCTCGCAGCTGATCCGGCGAGCGCTGCAGCGGCTGGCGGCTGCGCGCGGAGGCCGCTGATGGGAAGACCGCTCACTGAGAGGATGCCGACGTGATGAGTGTGCCCGCCGTGACCGCCGAATGGAACTGCACCCGCTGCGGGACCACCAATCGCAAGCTGGTCCCGGCCGATACCACCAGCACGCGGGACCGGTGCAATCACTGCCGCGCGTGGCACATCATCACCCCGGGCGAGCGGCCCGTACGGTGGGATGCGCGGTTGGACGACTAGGCAAGCGGCGATCATGCCATTATTCACCACGGAAGAGGGGAGACGAGGAGGGCTCGTACGCCTGTCGGCTTCCTTTCACAGCTTTCCTGCTTCCGTGGTGACGACGGCGCAGACACCGACCCGGTAACCAGCGCATGACCAAACTTCAGGTGACCACCCCGGAAGCGCTTCCCGAGGAGACCAGCGCCGATGCGGCGCTGCGCCCGTCGCGCCTCGACGAGTTCGTCGGCCAGGCGCAGGTCAAAGCCTCGCTCCAGATCGCCATCGACGCCGCCAAGGGCCGCCGCGAGACGCTCGATCACACGCTGTTCTTCGGGCCGCCGGGCCTGGGCAAGACCACGCTGGCAATGCTCATGGCTCGCGAGATGGGCGTCCAGCTCCGCACCACCTCCGGCCCGGTGCTCGAGAAGCCCGGCGACCTGGTGGGCCTGCTCACCTCGCTGGGCCCCGGCGACATGCTGTTCATCGACGAGATTCACCGCATGAAGCCGGCGCTCGAGGAGTTCCTCTATCCGGCCATGGAGGACTTCCGGGTCGACGTCCGGATCGCCGACGGACCCAACGCCCAGACCATTCCGATGGCGCTCGAGCGGTTCACGCTGATCGGCGCCACCACCCGGTTCGGCCTGCTCACGCCGCCGATGCGGGCCCGGTTCGGGCTGGTCGAGCGACTGGGCTTCTACCCCGCCGACGAGCTGCAGCAGATCGTCACCCGCTCCGCGGCCATCCTGCAGGTGCCCATCGACGAGGCGGGCGCCGTCGAGATCGCGCGCCGGAGCCGGGGCACGCCGCGGGTGGCCAACCGCCTGCTCCGGCGGGTGCGTGACTACGCTCAGGTCAAGTCGGATGGCCGCATCACCGCTGAGGTCGCGGGCGCCGCCCTGGGCCGGCTCAACGTGGACGAGTTCGGTCTCGACGACATGGACGCCCGGATCCTGACTACGATCATCGAGAAGTTCAGCGGCGGACCGGTGGGCCTCGGCACGGTGGCCGTCGCCGTCGGGGAGGATGCGGGCACCCTGCAGGACGTGTACGAGCCGTTCCTCATTCAGCAGGGCTTCCTGGAACGCACACCCCGTGG